>NZ_JBHTMU010000010.1:0-114207 GCF_042679605.1 Litorisediminicola beolgyonensis | reverse complement strand
TGCACTGCCGGGCAGCGATGCGAGATCATGTTCGGCAGGCTCAAGGACTGGCGGCGGGTGGCCACGCGATACGACAGGTGCCCCAAGGTCTTCCTCTCGGCCATCGCTCTCGCCGCTATCGTCATCTACTGGCTATGAGTCCTGAGCCTAGCTCGGAGCAGAGGTTTTCTATCTGCTCTTCGGTGTTGCGAGCATAGGTCTCTGAGTAGGCTACATACTCACCTTCAGAATATCCCTTAGATCTTCCCGCTTGAAAAATTCCAAGCACCAAAACGCAGCCGATCAGAAGAAGTGTTGAAGCCGTTACTATCTTAACTCCTGTACCTCTATCACGTTTCGGCATCGCAATAGAAACGCCGCGCTAAACTATCGCCCGGGATAGCTTATTGCGGACGTTCACTTCCTTCTCACTGATTCCAGTCCCCTCCAGCCTTTCAACAAGCTGAGCGTGTGTCACGCTCTTATGCGGCAACATGCGGTGTCCGAAGTTCCGAGGAAGCCTGTTCCTCATCCTGCTTTCCACGTCGATCAAGACCGATCAACCGCCCACCGTTTGGTGCGGTCGCTGAAGAAAAGTGGATATTTTTGGACAGATGAAACCAGGAGGGCGTGCCCGGCCTGGCAAGGCCGGTGCGGGAGGGCGGGTGCGGGACCCGCCCGGGGGGAGATCTGTGGGGCGTCGGGAGGCGTGCAGGGGCGCGGCTGGGCTGACCGGGGTGCGGCGTGGGCGGATCAGTGGCCGCGCCAGATCCAGCCGCCGCCGAGGACGCGGGTGCTCTCGGGGTCGTAGAAGACCGCGGCCTGGCCGGGGGAGACGCCCTCTTCGGGGGTGAAGAGCTCGATCTCGGCCTCGGTCTCGGAGACCGGGCGCAGCACCGCCTCGGCGGGCGGGCGGGTCGAGCGCAGTTTCACCGCGATCTCGCGTGTCTCCGCGCTGGCGAAGGGCGTGTCGCCCAGCCAGTTGATCTCGCGCACCGGCACCCGGCGCGTGGCGAGCCGCTCCTTGGGGCCGACCACGACCTGGCGGGTCTCGGTGTCGAGCTTCACCACGTAGAGCGGCTCGGAGAGCCCGCCGATCCCGAGGCCGCGGCGCTGGCCGATGGTGTAGTGGATGACGCCGGGATGGGTGCCGAGGACGCGGCCGTCCACATGCACGATCTCGCCGGGCTGGGCCGAGCCGGGGCGCAGCTTCTCGATCACCGCGGCGTAATTGCCGTCGGGCACGAAACAGATGTCCTGGCTGTCGGGCTTGTCGGCCACCGGCAGCCCGTATTTCGCCGCAAGCGCGCGGGTCTCGGCCTTCGAGCCCAGATGTCCGAGCGGGAAGCGCAGGAACTCGAGCTGTTCCTGCGTCGTGGAGAACAGGAAATAGCTCTGGTCGCGGGCCGCGTCGGCGGCGCGGTGCAGTTCGGCGCCCGAGGCGCCCATCTTGCGCTGGATGTAATGCCCCGTCGCCATGCAATCGGCATCGAGATCGCGCGCGGTCTCGAGCAGATCCTTGAACTTCACCCGCTCGTTGCAGCGGATGCAGGGCACCGGCGTCGCGCCGCCGAGATAGCTGTCGGCGAACTCGTCGATCACCGCGTCGCGGAAGATGTTCTCGTAATCCAGCACGTAATGCGGAAAGCCCATGCTCTCGGCCACGCGGCGGGCATCGTGGATGTCCACCCCGGCACAGCAGGCGCCCTTTTTCGCCAGCGCCGCGCCGTGGTCGTAGAGCTGCAGCGTGACGCCGACCACGTCATAGCCTTCCTCGGCCAGCTGTGCGGCCACGACCGAGCTGTCGACGCCGCCGGACATGGCGACGACCACCCGGGTCTGGGCGGGCGGCTTGGGCAGGCCGAGCGAGTTGAGCGGGCGGTCGAGGGGCATCGGGCCTCCTTTCTGATCGCGCGGAATATAGGAAAATCCGACACACTAACAAGGCGCGGTTTCACCCGCCGTTAAACGCGATGCGGCAGGGTTTGGCCGATCCAAGATGGAACCCGACCGATGTATCTCAAGAAAATCGACGGCCCCCGCGCCGTGACGCTGCCCGACGGCACCATGATGACCCGCGCCGATCTGCCCGATGCGACGACCCGCCGCTGGGTCGCGTCGCGCAAGGCGGCGGTGGTCAGGGCGGTGCGCTACGGGCTTCTGACCGACGCCCAGGCGATGGAGCGTTACAGCCTCAGCGAGGACGAGCTGGCGGAATGGACCCGCGCCGTCAGCCGCCACGGCGAAGAGGCGCTCAAAGCCACGAGTGTCCAGAAGTATAGACAACTTTAGGTTGTTAAGTTCTGGCGTTTGATTATGGTAAGGAGAGATTAACCAATTGCAGGCAGAGTGGCGCAAGGACGCTGACCCGCCACAGGAGAATTACGATGCGTGTGCTGCTTGTCGAAGACGACCCGACCACATCGAAGAGCATCGAGCTGATGTTGGCCCATGCCAATCTCAACGTCTACTCGACCGATATGGGCGAAGAGGGGGTCGATCTGGCCAAGCTATACGATTACGACCTGATCCTGCTCGACATCAACCTGCCCGACATCACCGGGCACGAGGTGCTGCGCCAGCTGCGCTCGGCACGGATCGACACCCCGATCCTGATCCTCTCGGGCGATGACGACACCGAAAGCAAGCTCAAGGGCTTCGGCTTCGGCGCGGACGACTACCTCTGCAAACCTTTCCATCGCGACGAGCTGGTGGCGCGGATCCACGCGATCATCCGCCGCTCCAAGGGCCATGCGCAATCGGTGATCAAGACCGGCAAGATCTCGGTCAATCTCGATGCCAAGACGGTCGATGTCGCGGGCGCGCCGGTGCATCTGACCGGCAAGGAATACCAGATGCTCGAGCTTCTGAGCCTCCGCAAGGGCACGACGCTCACCAAGGAGATGTTCCTCAACCATCTTTATGGCGGCATGGACGAGCCCGAGCTGAAGATCATCGACGTCTTCATCTGCAAGCTGCGCAAGAAGCTGTCCGAGGCGACGGGCGACCCGAGCTATATCGAAACCGTCTGGGGACGGGGCTACGTCCTGCGCGATCCCGAAAGCGTCGCCATGCCGGTCGACACGGTCGAGACGGGCGGGCTCGCGGCCAGCGCCTGAGCCGCGCGGCAGCGAGGCTGGACGCGGGCCGGGCGCGCGCCTATCACGTGATCCGAACGCAACCCGCTCGGAGCCGCAGATGGCAGCGCAAGAGGCCCCTGTCGACACGCTTGACGAAGATGCCGCGCGGGCGGAATTGGCGCGGCTCGCCGAGATCCTCGGTCAGGCCAATGCCGATTACCACCTGCGCGATGCGCCCCGGATCTCGGACGCCGAATATGACCGGCTGAAACGCCGCAACGAGGCGATCGAGACGCGCTTTCCCGATCTCAAGCGTCCCGACAGTCCGACCGAGCAGGTCGGCGCAGCCCCCTCGGACGGGTTCGACAAGGTCACCCATGCCCGGCCGATGCTGTCGCTCTCGAACGCCTTCGAGGATGCGGAGATCACCGAGTTTGACACCCGCATCCGGCGCTATCTCGGCCTCGGTGACGACGCCGCGCTGAGCTACACCGCCGAGCCCAAGATCGACGGGCTCTCGCTGTCCTTGCGCTACGAAGGCGGCAAGCTCCTGCAGGCCGCGACCCGGGGCGATGGCCAGACCGGCGAGAACGTGACCCGCAACGCGCGGACCATCGACGACATCCCCGAGCGTCTCGCCGGCGCGCCCGAGATCCTCGAGGTGCGCGGCGAGGTCTACATGAGCCATGCCGATTTCGCCGATCTGAACGCCCGGCAGGAGGCCGACGGCGCCAAGACCTTCGCCAATCCGCGCAACGCCGCCGCCGGGAGCCTCCGTCAGCTCGACCCGCAGGTCACCGCCGCGCGTCCGCTTCGCTTCTTCGCCTATGCCTGGGGCGTGCTGTCGGAGCCGCTGGCCGAGACCCAGATGGGCAGCATCGAGCGGCTCGCCGAACTCGGCTTCCAGACCAACCCGCTCACCGCGCTCTGCACCGGCCCCGATGAGCTGCGCGCGCACTACGCCCGGATCGAGGCGCAGCGCGCGACGCTCGGCTACGATATCGACGGCGTCGTCTACAAGGTCGACAACCTCGCCCTGCAGGAGCGGCTGGGCTTCCGCTCGACCACGCCGCGCTGGGCCATCGCCCACAAGTTCCCCGCCGAACTGGCCTGGACCCGGCTCGAGGCCATCGACATCCAGGTCGGCCGCACCGGCGCGCTCTCGCCGGTGGCCCGGTTGACCCCGGTCACGGTCGGCGGCGTGGTGGTGTCGAACGCCACCCTCCATAACGAGGATTATATCGTCGGGCGCGACGCCTCCGGCGCCCCGATCCGCGACGGCAAGGACATCCGGGCAGGCGACTGGGTGCAGGTCTACCGCGCCGGCGACGTGATCCCGAAGATCGCCGATGTCGATCTCTCCAAAAGGCCCGACGACGCGACGCCCTACGAATTTCCGACCACCTGTCCCGAATGCGGCTCCGACGCGATCCGCGAGGAGGGCGATTCGGTCCGCCGCTGCACCGGCGGCCTGATCTGCCCGGCCCAGGCCGTGGAGAAGCTCAAGCATTTCGTCTCGCGCGCCGCCTTCGACATCGAGGGGCTCGGTTCGAAACAGGTCGAACAATTCTACCGCGACGGCTGGGTGCGCGAGCCCGCGGACATCTTCGAGCTCGAAGCGCACTATTCAGACGGGCTCCAGCAGCTGAAGAACCGCGAGGGCTGGGGCGAGAAAAGCGCCGAGAACCTCTTTGCCGCGATCCGCGAACGGCGCCGGATCGAGTTTCACCGCTTCCTCTTCGCCCTCGGCATCCGGCATCTGGGCGAGGTCGCGGCCAAGGATCTCGCCCGCGCCTTCGGCAGCTGGGACGCGCTCGCCGCCGCCGCCGATCGCGCCGCCTCCGAGCCCGCCGCAGACGGCCAGACCCGTGAGGCGCTGGCCCAAAGTCCCGCCTGGGGCGAGTTCCTCGCCATCGACGGGGTCGGCGGCACGCTCACCGACTCCTTCGTCACCACCCTGGCCCAAGACCACGAACGCCGCTCGATCGACCGGCTCGCGGCGCTTCTGGACATCCTGCCTCCCGAGGCGCAGGCCACCGACAGCCCGGTCGCGGGCAAGACCGTGGTCTTCACCGGCACGCTCGAGCGCATGACCCGCGCCGAGGCCAAGGCCCGGGCCGAGGCCCTGGGCGCCAAGGTCTCGGGCTCGGTCTCGGCCAAGACCGACATCGTCGTTGCGGGCCCGGGCGCGGGCTCGAAAGAGACCAAGGCGCGCGAGCTCGGGCTCGAGATCCTCGACGAAGAGGGCTGGCTGAGGCTGATCGGGCAGGCATGAGCGGACGGCCCGAGGTCCTCTTTCCGCTCTTCGGGGCGATGACCGAGCTTGACGGGATCGGACCTAAGACCGCCAAGGCGCTGGAACATATCGACATTCATGCGCCGCGCGACCTCTTGTTCGCGCTCCCGGTGTCCGGTGTCGACCGCGCGCTTCGCTCGACGATCCGCGGCGCGGATCTGCCGAACGTGCTGACCGTCGAGGTCACGATCGGCCAGCACCGCGCGCCGCGAACCCGGGGCGGCGCCTACCGCATCGTCGTCGAGGATGCCGAGACCAGCTTCCAGATCGTGTTCTTCCGCGGCCGCGCCGACTACCTCACCAAGCTTCTGCCCACCGGCCAGCGGCGGATCGTGTCGGGCAAGGTCGAGCTCTTCGATGGCGTCGCGCAGATGGTCCATCCCGATCACGTGCTGCGCGCCGACGAGGCCGACACGCTCCCCGCCTTCGAGCCGGTCTACCCGCTGACCGCCGGGGTGACGCTCCGGACCATGACCCGCGCCATCGCCGGGGCTCTGACGCGCGCGCCGGACCTGCCGGAATGGATCGATCCCGGCCTTCTGGCGCGGGAAGCCTGGCCCGACTGGACCGCCGCGCTCGAGGCCGCGCACCATCCGACCGGCATCCGCGATCTGGCTCCGACCGCGCCCGCCCGCACGCGTCTCGCTTATGACGAGTTTCTCGCGCATCAACTGACCCTCGCGCTCGCCCGCGCGCGGCGCCGCGCCGTTCCGGGTCGCCCGACCCGGGGCGACGGGACGCTGCGCGCGCAGGCGCTCCTGGCGCTGCCGTATCAGCCGACCGGGGCGCAGCGCCGCGCTGTCGACGAGATCGCGGCGGACATGGCCGGGCCTGAGCGGATGAACCGGCTGCTGCAGGGCGATGTCGGCGCGGGCAAGACGCTGGTCGCCTTCCTTGCGCTCCTGATCGCGGTCGAAGCGGGCGGGCAGGGGGTGATGATGGCCCCGACCGAGATCCTCGCGCGCCAGCATCTCGAAGGGCTGCGGCCCCTGGCCGAAAGCGTCGGCGTGACGCTCGACATCCTGACCGGCCGCGACAAGGGCGCCGACCGGCGCACCAAGCTTGCCGCGCTGGCAGAGGGCAGGTTGCAGATCCTGGTCGGGACGCATGCGGTGTTCCAGCAGGACGTCGTGTTCCGCGATCTGCGCCTCGCCATCATCGACGAACAACATCGCTTCGGCGTGCGGCAGCGGCTGGAGCTCGGCAAGAAGGGCGAGAGCGTCGATGTGCTGGTGATGACCGCGACGCCGATCCCGCGCAGCCTCGCGCTTACGCAATACGGCGACATGGAAGTATCGGTCCTCGACGAAAAGCCCCCCGGACGGACGCCGGTGAAGACCGCGCTCATGTCGGTCGAGCGCATGGACGAGATCGTCGCCCATCTGCGCCGTGCCGTGGCCGAGGGGCGGCAGGCCTATTGGGTCTGCCCTCTGGTCGAAGAGAGCGAGGCCGTGGACCTGACCGCCGCCGAAGAGCGCTTCCGGCATTTGCGCGCCGCGCTCGGCGAGGGGCGCGTGGGACTTGTGCACGGCCAGATGCCGCCCGCCGAGAAGGACCGCGCGATGGCCCGCTTCGTCGCGGGCGAGACTTCGGTTCTCGTGGCCACCACGGTGATCGAGGTCGGCGTCAATGTGCCCAACGCCTCGATCATGGTGATCGAGCGCGCCGAGTGGTTCGGGCTCGCCCAGTTGCACCAGCTGCGCGGCCGCGTCGGCCGGGGCAGCGCCGCCTCGACCTGCCTTCTGCTCTACCAGCCGCCGCTTGGCGAGACCGCGACCGAACGCCTGACCACCCTGCGCGAGACCGAAGACGGCTTCCGCATCGCCGAGGTCGATCTGCAGATGCGCGGCGCGGGCGACCTGATCGGCACCGCGCAATCTGGCCTGCCGAGGTTCCGTATCGCCGATCTCGAGGGGCAGGCGGCGCTTATGGCCATTGCCCAGACCGATGCGCGCAAGCTTCTGGCCGACGATCCGAAGCTCGAGACACCGCGGGGCAAGGCGGCGCGCCTGCTTCTCTGGCTCATGCGTCAGGACGAGGCGATCCGCCTGATTCACGTGGGGTAAGTCGACACCTCCTGTCTGTACGTTCCGAAATGTTCACGGATGTTCTCAAAAAGTTCTTTACAGAGCGTGAGGGATATGGGAACAAAGGTGAAACAAAGACGGAGGACGCCATGCTCGACCAGATCAAGACCACGCTCGATCGCTCCCGCGACACGTTGCTGACCGACGCGATCGGCGCGCTTTCGCTGGTGGTGATCCTGTTCGGCGCCCTCCATCTCTGACCCCGTTTTCTGCCTGCGCTTATTGTGCCGGGTGTCACCGCATCACTGTCCCAACCCGATGCGCCGCGACGACATTGCCTGTCCCCGATCGCGATCCGCCACCCCGTCCCAACACAAGACGCGCCACTTTCCCGCCGCCTTCTCCGAAGGCGGCGGTTTTTTTTCATGAGAATTGTCTGGAAAAAAGAGGGCCCTCAGGCCGTCCGCGCCTCTTCGGCGGTCTCGGACGCCTCGACCGCGGCATCCAGCGCCAAAAGGATCGACGCGTGGCGATTCTTGTAGGCCTGCGCCGGACGCAGCACTTCCAACCCGTCGAAAGGCGCGGGCGGGGTCGGCCCGTCTTCCTTGAGCATCGCCTTCAGCGCATCGCGTGCAGCCATGATCTCGGCCCGCGAGCGCCCGACGATCGCGCCTCCCACGACCGACGCGGCCGCCTGCCCAAGCGCGCAGGCCTTCACGTCTTGCCCATAGGCCGACACCCGGCCGTCCTGCATCGACAGATCGACCGTCACCGTCGAGCCGCAGAGCGGCGAGCGCTTCTTGACCGTCGCGTCCGGCGCTTCGAGCCGTGCGGTGTTCGGGATGTCCGCCGCCAGTTCCAGGATGCGCTGCGAGTAAAGCTTGATCAGGTCGGTTTCGCCGGACATGGCTTTTCCTTTTCGGTGCTGGCTCATAGATAGGGGCTCCGATCCGCTGTGCAAAAGGGTTTTCGTGCATGTCCTTCGATCCTGCGACCTTGGTCTATGACGCGCGCGGCCTGATTCCAGCGATTGCGCAGGATGCCGAGACCGGCGAGGTCTTGATGATGGCGTGGATGAACGCCGAGGCCGTCTCTCGCACGCTCGACACTGGCCGCGTCACCTACTGGTCGCGTTCGCGGCAGGCATTCTGGATCAAGGGCGAGACCTCGGGGCATGTGCAAGAACTGGTGGAACTGCGCGCCGATTGCGACCGCGATTGCCTCCTGCTGCGCATCCGCCAGACCGGCCCGGCCTGTCACACCAATCGACGGTCGTGCTTCTACACGCGCATCGACGCCGACGGTCGCGAGACCGAGCTGATGGCGCCCGTTCACGATTAAATATAGTAAGTTAGAGGCCGATCTTCGCGCGAATATCCGCGGGGCTCAGCCCGTCGTCGCGGTAGCGCGCTATCGCGCGCGCGTCGTCGCGTTTGGCCAACCGCTTGCCCTCGTCATCGCGGATCAACCGGTGATGATGGTAACTCGGTACCGGCAGCCCCAGAAGATGCTGCAGCAGCACATGGATCGCCGTCGCTGGAGCGAGATCGGCTCCGCGCGTGACGCAAGTGATCCCTTGCGCGGCGTCGTCCACCACGACCGACAGGTGGTACGAGGTGGCCATGTCCCGCCGCGCCAGGACGGGATCGCCGACCTCCTCGATCAGATGCGCGTCCGTGATCTCTATCCGCTCGTGGCGACCGTCGCCGGTCTCCAGATAACTTAGCCTTGACAAGGACTTGAGAGCCCTCCGCATATCCAGCCGAAGCGTCGCCTCCCTGGGCCGCGGTCCGCTCGGAGGAGCGACTGGGCGGCAGGTCCCGGGATAGATCACACCGTCGGGACCATGCGGCGGCGCGCCCTCCTGCGGGGCCGAGGCGGCCTCGAGGATATCGCGGCGGCTGCAGTCACACGGGTAGAGCAGTCCTTCGGCCCAGAGCCGGTCGAGCGCCGCGTCGTAAGCGGGCTGGCGCTCGGATTGCCGCATCACCGGCTCGGGCCAGCTCAGCCCAAGCCATTTCAGGTCTTCATAAATCTGCCGCTCCCATGCGTCCCCCGCACGGCTGCGGTCGATATCCTCGATCCGCAAAAGGAACTGCCCGCCCCCGGCTTTTGCGAGATCCCAGGCGACGAAAGCGGCAAAGGCGTGCCCGAGATGCAGCGGGCCGGTGGGCGACGGCGCAAAGCGCGTGATCATTGCGCGGCCTGCGCCGCCTCCTGCGCGTCGAGCCAGCCCGACCAGGCCTCTTTGGCGCGGTCGGTATAGGCCTTGTAGCGGTCCTTGCGGCCGCGACGGCCTCCGCGAACGGGCTCATCCAGCGGGCGGAAGAGACCGAAATTGACGTTCATCGGCTGGAACGTCTTGGCCTCGGCACCGCCGGTGATGTGATGCACCAGCGCGCCATGGGCACTGTCCTGCGGCACCTCCGGCAGGGTGGAGCCGGTCAGGTCCGCGGCGGCCAGCCGACCGGCGAGCAGCCCCATGGCAGAGGATTCGACATAGCCCTCGACGCCGGTGATCTGCCCGGCAAAGCGGATATTCGGCCGCGACCGCAGGCGCATCTGGGCGTCGAGCAGCGTCGGTGAGTTCAGGAAGGTGTTTCTGTGGATGCCGCCAAGACGTGCGAAGCGCGCATTCTCAAGGCCGGGAATCATCCGAAAAACATTGGCTTGCGCGCCATACTTCATCTTTGTCTGGAAGCCGACGATATTGAAGAGCGTCCCGAGCGCATTATCCCGGCGCAGCTGCACCACCGCATGCGCCTTGATCTCGGGCGCGTGCGGGTTGGTGAGCCCCACCGGCTTCATCGGACCGTGCCGCAGCGTCTCGCGACCGCGCTCGGCCATGACCTCGATCGGCAGGCATCCGTCGAAATATCCCGCCGTTTCGCCCTCGTGGAACTCGGTCTTGTCGGCGGCGAGGAGCGCGTCGATGAACGCGTCGTAAGTCTCTTTGTCCATGGGACAATTCAGGTAGGCCTTGCGCTCGTCCTCGGTATCGCCCTTGTCGTAGCGCGACTGCATCCAGGCCTTCGACATGTCGATGCTGTCGGCATGCACTATGGGCGCGATGGCGTCGAAGAAGGCCAGCCGGTCGGTGCCGGTCTCCTTGGCGATGGCCTGTCCGAGGGCCTCCGAGGTCAGCGGGCCGGTCGCGAAAATCCACTGGCCGTCCTCGGGAAGCTCGGTGATTTCCTCGTGCGAAATCCGGATGTTGGGGTGCGACGTGAGGGCGTCGGTAATGGTCTGCGCGAAGGGTTCGCGATCCACTGCAAGCGCGCCGCCCGCGGGCAGGCGATGGCGATGCGCGGTCGTGATGATCAGGCCACCCGCCGCGCGCATCTCCCAATGCAAAAGGCCGACCGCGTTCTGCTCGTCATCATCCGAGCGGAACGAGTTGGAGCAGACCATTTCTCCAAGGTTTCCGGTCTGATGCGCGAATGTCTTCACTTTCGGGCGCATCTCGTGCAGCACCACCTGCACACCGCGGTTCGCGGCTTGCCAGGCGGCCTCGGCTCCGGCCATTCCGCCGCCGACGATATGGAGTTCCTGTGTCATGGCGCTCTCCTAACCGCTCTGCGCGGGCTTGTCACATCCCCCTCGCACCCGTCGCTACTGGGTCCAGTCGGGGCTGCGCTTTTCGAGAAAGGCGTTAATCCCTTCTTCAGTGTTTTTGTCCATCATGTTCTCGAGCATCACGTCACCAGTGTGGCGGTAGGCGTCGTCGATGCTCATGTCGAGCTGCTCGTAGAACGCGCGCTTGCCGATCCGCACCGCCGCGCCCAGCTTGGCGGCGATGGTCTCGGCCAGCTCCTGCGTGGCCTCGCCGAGCGCGTCCTCGGGCACGACGCGGTTGACGAGGCCAAGCGTCAGCGCGCGCTCGGCGTCGATGAAGGTGCCGGTGGTGAGCATCTCGAAGGCCTGCTTACGCGGCAGGTTGCGCGAGAGCGCCACCATCGGGGTGGAGCAGAAGAGGCCGATATTCACGCCGTTCACCCCGAACCGCGTGGTGTCGGCGGCCACGGCCAGATCGCAGGTGGCGACAAGCTGGCAACCCGCGGCGGTGGCGATGCCGTGGACCTGGGCGATCACCGGCTGGGGCAGGCGCTGAAGCCGTGTCATCAGCGCGCCGCAGCGGTCGAAAAGCGCGCGGATCGCCGCCGCGCCGCCATCGGGCGCCTGCCGCTTGGCCTGCATCTCGCGCAGGTGGTGGCCCGCGCAAAAGGCGCGGCCCGCGCCGGACAGGATCACCACCCGGGGCGCGCCCGGTTGGCCCGCCTCGGCCTCCAACGCGTCGCAGGTGTCGTGCAGCGCGTCAAGCATGCCGTCGGACAGCGCGTTCAGCGTATCGGGCGCGTTCAGGCGCAGATGCGTGATCGCGCCGTCGTCGCAACGTTCGAGAATTGCCATCTTGTCCTCCCCTCGGGCTCGCGCCAGCTTACCGGCGAAGCACGCGGGAGGACAACATGGCGCTGAAGATCGAAGCCGAGGAGATGGCAGGCTTCCTGTCCGAGGTCTTTCCGCAGGTCGAGGGCATGTTCGGCATCGATCGGCTCGACGACGAGCTTCTGGTGATGCGGCTCTTCGCCGACGAGCGCCACCTGCGTCCGGGCGGCACGGTCTCGGGCCCGGCGATGTTCAGCCTTGCCGATGTCGCGGCCTATGTCGCGACGATGGCGCGGATCGGGCGCGAGGCGCTGGCCGTCACCACCAACTGCGCCATCGATTTCATGCGCAAACCCGAGGCCGGTGCCGACGTGCTGGCCGAATGCCGGGTTCTTAAACTCGGGCGCAGCCTGAGCGTCTGCGACGTGCTCCTGTTCTCCGAGGGCAAGCCCGAGCCCGTGGCCCGCGCAAGCCTGACCTATTCGCTGCCGCCGCGCCGCGCAGCGGGCTAGACCGGGATCACTCGGCGGCCTTGGCCGCCGCGCCGGGGGATTCGAGCGCCACAAGGATCTCCTCGCGGCGCGCGGCGGCGCGCTCGGCATTGGCGAGCTTGACCGGCCCGAAGCCCCGGATCGTCAGGGGCAGCTCCGCCAGCGCCACCAGCGCGTCCAGATCGACCTCGCCCACGCGCGGAAGCCACGTGTCCATATCGGTCTCGTATTCCCGCAGAAGCCGACGTTCGAGGAGCCGCTCCTCGCTCAGCCCGAACGGATCGAAGATCGTGCCGCGTAGCCGCTTCATCCCGGCGAGGACCCCGAAGAGCCGCTCGACCCAGGGCCCGAACGCCCGCTTCCGCGGCCGCCCCTCGGGCCCGATCCCGCCCAGGATCGGCGGGGCGAGATGCCAGACCGGCTCGGGCGTGCCGTCGAAGACCTCCGCGAGCGCGGCACGGGTCTTCAGATGCAGCCGCGCGACCTCGTACTCGTCTTTCACCGCCAAGAGCTTGTGATAGCCCTTGGCGACCGCCTCCTTCAGGCGCGGCTGGCCGATCCGGTCCACCACCGCGCGGTAGCGCCCGGCGAGCCGCTTGTCTTGGTAGGCCTCGAGATGCTCCGCGCGCACCGCGATGATCTCGTCGAGGCTGGGCGGCAGGGCGATCACCCGCGGGTCCATCCGGTCGCGCGCCGCCTGCGGGTGCAGGACTGCCCAGCGACCGATCTCGAAGGCGCGCAGGTTGCGCTCGACCGCGGCGCCGTTCAGCCGGATCGCGTCGTCGATCGCCTTGCGGGGCAGGGGGACGAGCCCCCGCTGCCAGGCCGCGCCGAGGATCATCATGTTGGAAAAGATCGTGTCGCCCAAAGTCGCCCGCGCCAGCTCGGTCGCGTCGAAAAGTGCGAGCCCGTCGCCCAGCCGACGGCGGAGCGCGTCGCGCAATTCGTCGGCCGGCAGGCGGAACTCGGTGTCGCGGGTGAACTCGCCGGTGATGATCTCGTGGCTGTTGACCACCGCGCCGGAGCCGCCCGGCCGCAGGAGCCCCAGCGTCGAGGCACCCGCCGAGACCACCAGGTCGCCGCCGATCAGCGCATCGGCCTCGCCGGTCGCGACCCGGATCGCCGAGATGTCGCCGGGCGCGCGGGCGAGGCGGCAATGGATATGGACCGCGCCGCCCTTCTGGGCGAGACCGGCCATCTCCATCATGCCCGCGCCCATGCCCGCAAGCTGCGCCGCCTGCGCCAGGACCGCGCCGATGGTCACGACCCCGGTGCCGCCGACGCCCGTGACGACGAGGTTCCAGGTGCCCTCGATCCCCGGCAGCTCCGGCTCGGGCATGACGGGCAGCTCGAGCGCCGCGGTCTCGGGCTTGCGGAGCGTCGCGCCCGAGACGGTCACGAAGGACGGGCAGAAGCCCTTGAGGCAGGAGAAATCCTTGTTGCAGGAGGACTGGTCGATGGCCCTCTTGCGGCCCAGAGGCGTCTCGAGCGGCACGATGGCGACGCAGTTCGACTGCACGCCGCAATCGCCGCAGCCCTCGCAGACCTCGGGGTTGATCCAGACGCGGGTGTCGGGGTCGGGGAACTGGCCGCGCTTGCGGCGGCGGCGCTTTTCGGCGGCGCAGGTCTGCACGTAGACGATGGCGGTGACGCCCGGCACCTCGCGCAGGTCGCGCTGGACGCTGTCCATCTCGGCGCGGGGGTGCCAGCCGACCTCGGAGGGAAAGAGCGACCGCTCGGGCTCTTCCTTGTCGTCGAAGACCACCTCGACCCGGCCCACGCCCATCGCCACGAGCTCGCGGGCGATCTGTTCGGGCGAGAGCCCGCCGTCGTTCTTCTGACCGCCGGTCATGGCGACGGCGTCGTTGTAGAGGATCTTGTAGGTGATGTTGGTGCCCGCCGCGAGTGCGGCGCGGATCGCCTGCACGCCCGAATGGTTGTAGGTGCCGTCGCCGAGGTTCTGGAACACGTGCTCGCGGGTCGAGAACGGCGCCTCGCCGATCCAGTTCGCGCCTTCGCCGCCCATATGGGTGAAGCCGGTGGTCGCGCGGTCCATCCACTGCACCATGTAGTGACAGCCGATCCCGGCATAGGCGCGGCTGCCCTCGGGCAGCTTGGTCGAGGTGTTGTGCGGGCACCCGGCGCAGAAATAGGGGAGCCGGGCGGCGATCTGGGGCGCGTTGTCGGCGCGCCGCGCCTCGGAGAGGCGGGCGAGCCCGGCGCGGATGCGGTCGGTGTCGCGGCCTTCCTCGATCAGGATCGCGCCCAGCTTCTCGGCGATCCAGACCGGATCGAGCGCGCCGCGGGTGGGGAAGAGCTCCTCGCGGTGCAGGCCGCCCGCGCCGCCCTTGTACCAGCCATAGACGCGGCGGCCCTGGCGGTCGTCGAAGATCGCCTCCTTGATCTGCACCTCGATGAGCTTGCGCTTCTCCTCGACCACCACGATCAGGTCGAGCCCCTCGGCCCAGTCGTGGAACCCCGCCATGTCGAGCGGCCAGACCTGGCCGACCTTGTAGGTGGTGATCCCGAGCCGTAGGGCCTCGTCGGCATCGAGCCCCAGGAGCGACAGCGCATGGGCGAGGTCGAGCCAGGATTTCCCCGCCGACACCAGCCCGATCTTGGCGCCGGGCTTGCCCCAGACGCGCCGGTCGATCCGGTTGGCGCGGCTGAACGCCTCGGCCGCGAAACGCTTGTGGTCGATCATCCGCGCTTCCTGCGCATGCGGCGTGTCGCCGAGCCGGATGTTGAGCCCGCCCTCGGGCATCACGAACTCGGGAAGCCCGAGCGACAGCCGGTCGGGGCGGCCATCCACGACCGCCGTGGCCTCGACCGTGTCCTTCATCAGCTTCAGCCCGACCCAGAGCCCCGAGAAGCGCGACAGCGCGTAGCCGTAAAGCCCGTAATCGAGGATCTCCTGCACGCCCGCGGGCGACATCACCGGCATGTAGGCGTCGACCATCGCCCATTCGGACTGGTGCAGCACCGTCGAGCTCTCGCCGGTATGGTCGTCGCCCATGGCCATGATCACGCCGCCATGGCGCGAGGTCCCGGCCATGTTGGCGTGGCGCATCACGTCGCCCGAGCGGTCGACGCCCGGCCCCTTGCCGTACCAGAGCCCGAACACCCCGTCGAAGCGGCCCTCTCCGCGCAGCTCGGCCTGCTGGCTGCCCCAGAGCGCGGTGGCGGCGAGATCCTCGTTCAGGCCCGACTGGAAGCGGATGTCGTTCGGCGCAAGGATGCGCGCGGCCCGCATCATCTGCTGATCGACCGCGCCGAGAGGCGAGCCGCGATATCCCGTGACGTAGCCCGCGGTATTGAGCCCCTGTGCCCGGTCGCGCGCCTTCTGCATCAGCATCAGCCGCACCAGCGCCTGGGTTCCGTTCAGAAGAACCTGGCCCCGATCCAGATCGAACCGGTCCTCGAGCGTGATCGCATGTCCGGACATATCGTGCCTCCCGTGCCGATGTTTTCAGCATGGCACGATTTTCGCCGCCCGTCACAGCACCTTTGGCGGTCCAATTCCTGCGACATTTATGTGAAAATACGATTTTGCGTCTTTATCGTATCCTGCGCTTCTGTAGACAGGCGCAGATCAGCGGAAAGTGATTGTACTATGGATTGGGACAAGCTCCGGATATTTCACGCCGTCGCCGACGCGGGCAGTCTGACCCATGCCGGCGACACGCTGCACCTGTCGCAATCGGCGGTCTCGCGCCAGATCCGCGCGCTCGAGGAATCGCTCAACACCACGCTGTTTCACCGCCATGCCCGGGGCCTGATCCTGACCGAGCAGGGCGAGCTTCTCTTCGATGCCACCCGCTCGATGTCGAAGCGGATCGAGGGCGCGACCGCGCGCATCCGCGACAGCGAGGAAGAGGTCTTCGGCGAGCTCCGCGTGACCACCACCGCCGGGTTCGGGTCGCTCTGGCTCGCGCCGCGTCTGCACAAGCTTTACGAGAAATATCCCGATCTCAATATCGACCTGATGCTCGAGGAACGCGTGCTCGACCTTCCCATGCGCGAGGCCGACGTGGCGATCCGCATGAAAGAGCCGAGCCAGGCGGACCTGATCCGCAAGCGGCTGATGAACATCCGCATGCGCCTTTACGCGGCTCCGGAATACCTCGCACGGGTCGGCGAGCCGAAGGAGCTCGAGGACCTGCAGAACCACCGCCTGATCAGTCAGAACACCCGGTCCGCGCAGGTCAATGCGGGCATGCTTCTGGTGCAGCAGCTGATGATGCACGACATCAGCGCCACCCTCACGGTGAACAACTATTTCGGAGTCCTGCAGGCGGTGATCTCGAATCTTGGGATCGGCGTGTTGCCCGATTACATCACCGAGGATTTCCCCCAGATCGTCCGCGTCCTGCCCGAGGTCGAGTCGGTCGAGGTGCCGGTGTTCCTCGCCTATCCCGAGGAATTGCGCCAGTCCAAGCGGATAGCGGTCTTCCGCGATTTCGTGCAGGACGAGATCATCGCCCATCGCAGGTCCCGCGCCGCGATGGAGGCGGAGTGATGCGCTAGGCGCATAGCCGTCATGCTGCACCTGCGGCATTCCGGCGCTTGATCGTTTCATCCCTGCCTCTTATTTCGTCAATCGAACGGTGAAGCGCCGCATGGTGCATCATCTTCATACCTCCCTGTTGGACTTGGCCGGGCCTTGCGCTCGGCCATTTTTTTTGGGCCTTGCCAAGGGCAATCGCGCCACAGGGGCGCGCCCGGTTTTCGGCGCCCGCGCGAGATCGTTTTACAAAACCGTCGCGCTGCCGTTGCATTCCGTGCGGACACGCCCCTTGCCCGGAGCCTGACGGTGAGCACCCGACACGCCGCGCGCGACATCTCCTACGCCCATTCCGCGCAGACCCGCCCGGGCCGCGCCATGATCCGCCTGCTCGAAACCGCCTCGGGCCGCGGCCGCCTGATCCGGCGCGCGGCGGGATACGAGCACGAGGTCGCCGCAGGGCGGGATTTCTGGCAGGTCATGATCGAGCGCTACGGCCTGCGCCTCGACCTCGTCGCCGGTGCGCTCGACGCGATCCCGCGCGAGGGCCCGCTGGTCGTGGTCGCCAACCACCCCTACGGCATTCTCGACGGGCTGATTCTGGGGCATCTCCTGTCCCAGGCCCGCGGCGATTTCCGCATCCTCGCCCATCGCATCTTCCGCAAGGCCGCCGATCTCGAACGGATCATCCTGCCCATCGATTTCGACGGCACCCGCGAGGCGGTCGAGGCCAATCTCCTCACCCGCAATACCGCGCTCGACTATCTCGGCGCGGGCGGCGCGATCGGCGTCTTCCCGGGCGGCACCGTCTCGACCGCGACGCGGCCCATGACGCGCCCGATGGACCCCTCCTGGCGCAGTTTCACCGCGCGGATGATCGCCCGCTCCGGCGCCACCGTCGTCCCGGTCTATTTCGAGGGGCACAATTCGCGGCTCTTCCAGATGGCCTCGCACCTGCATGTCACGCTGCGCATGGGCCTTCTCATCCGCGAGTTCGGTCGCCGCGTCGACAAGCCGGTGCGGCTGGTGATCGGCCAGCCCCTCCGCGCCGAGACGCTGGCCCCCTTTGCGGGCGATGCGCGCGGGCTGATGGATTTCCTTCGCAAAGCGACGTATGAGCTGTCACCGGAGCCGTTCCCCTGCGACGAGATCGGCTTCGAGTTCGAGGATAAACACCGGCGCGCCTGAGGCGCGCGGGGCATCAAGGGCAGGCGGGAACGGACCATGGCGGTTGGCGTCTTCGATTCGGGGCTGGGCGGTCTCACCGTGCTCGACGCGGTGAGCAAGCGGCTGCCCGACGTGCCCTTTGTCTATTACGGCGACAACGCGCATGCGCCTTACGGCGTGCGCGACGCCGACGACATCTACCAGCTCACCACCCGCGCGGTGTCGCGGCTCTGGGACGAGGGCTGCGACCTGGTGATCCTGGCCTGCAACACCGCGTCGGCGGCCGCGCTCCGGCGCATGCAGGAAAGCTGGATCCCCCGCGACAAGCGCGTCCTCGGGGTCTTCGTGCCGCTGATCGAGGCGCTGACCGAACGGCAATGGGGCGACAACTCGCCGCCGCGCGAGGTGGGCGTGAACTGCGTCGCGCTCTTCGCCACGCCCGCCACCGTGCGGAGCCGCGCCTTCCAGCGCGAGCTCGCCTTCCGCGCCATCGGCGTCGATGTCGAGGCGCAGGCCTGCGGCGGTCTCGTCGACGCGATCGAGGAGGGCGACACCATCCTCGCCGAAGCGCTCGTGCGCAGCCATGTCGACGCGCTCCTGCGCAAGATGCCCGAGCCCGACGCGGCGATCCTCGGCTGCACGCATTACCCGCTCATGGAAGACATCTTCCGCGATGCGCTGGGGCCGGACGTGTCGGTCTACAGCCAGGCCTCGCTCGTGGCCGAAAGCCTCGCCGATTATCTCACCCGCCATCCCGAGATGCGCGGGCCCGGCGAGACCTCGGCCTTCCTGACCACCGGCGACCCGCGCAAGGTGTCGGGCCAGGCCACCCAGTTTCTCCGACGAAAGATCGAGTTTCTGGCCGCGTGACCGCGCGCGCCTCGTCTGAAGACCGATCTGCAATCCATTGAGAACAGGACCAAACCCATGACCAAGAACATCGCCATCATCGGCGCGTCCGGCTATACCGGCGCCGAGCTGATCCGGCTGATCGCCACCCATCCCGATCTCGAGATCGCCGCCCTCGCCGCCAATTCCAAGGCCGGTCAGCGGATGGATCAGGTCTTCCCGCATCTGCGCCATCTCGACCTGCCGAAACTCGTGACCTGGGAAGAGATCGATTTCTCCGCGATCGACCTGTGCTTCTGCGCGCTGCCCCACAAGACCAGCCAGGAGGTGATCCGCGAGTTGCCGAAGCATCTCAAGATCGTCGATCTTTCCGCCGATTTCCGGCTCCGCGACCCCGAGGCCTATGCCAAGTGGTACGGCAACCCGCATGCCGCGACCGAAATGCAGAAAGAGGCGGTCTACGGCCTGACCGAGTTCTACCGCGACGAGATCACCGCGGCGCGGCTGGTCGCGGGCACCGGCTGCAACGCCGCCACCGGTCAGTACATGATCCGGCCCTTGATCTCGGCGGGCGTGATCGGGCTCGATGACATCATCCTCGATCTGAAATGCGGGGTTTCCGGGGCAGGGCGGTCGCTCAAGGAGAACCTCCTCCACGCCGAGCTCTCCGAGGGGACCAATGCCTATTCCGTCGGCGGCACCCACCGGCATCTGGGCGAGTTCGACCAGGAGTTTTCGACACTTGCCGGCCGCGACGTCCGTGTCCAGTTCACCCCGCATCTCCTGCCGATGAACCGCGGCATCCTCGCCACGGCCTATGTCACCGGCGCCCCGGACGAGGTCCACGGCGCGCTCTGCGACGCCTATGCCGACGAGCCCTTCATCATCCCCCTGCCGTTCGGCGAGACGCCCTCGACGCACCATGTGCGCGGCTCGAATTTCTGCCATGTCGGAGTGACCGGCGACCGTATCGGCGGACGCTCGATCGTCGTGGCGGCGCTCGACAACCTGACCAAGGGCTCCTCGGGCCAGGCGCTCCAGAACGCCAATCTGATGCTCGGCCTGCCCGAGACCCAGGGCCTGATGCTGGCGCCCTGTTTTCCCTGACGGGGACCGGCCCCCGGCCGCCCTCTGTCCAAGACATTCCCCGCATGCGAGACCCAGCGCCTCTCCCATGCGGGGCCGCAAAAGCCCCCGCATCCCGCCCCCCCCCAAGCCTCAAAGCGCAGCCCGTCCCCAAACCGCGCCCGAGGTCACCAAAGGCGGCTCCCCAGCCCAACCAAAGAGCGCAGGCTGCGCCAGCCCGGGCCCGCCCCCTGATCTTCATCTGTCGATAAATATCCCGGAGAGCACGAGAGGCAGCGCCTCTCGTTCGGCCGGCACGGCCGATCCCCTCCCTAGATGCGACCAGCCAGAGACGCGCAGTCTTTAACCCCGCGCGGCGATCCGCTAGAGACGCCTCGCAATCCGCGTGTGTGAGGCGAGATCGATGAAATTCACCCTGTCCTGGCTCAAGCGCCACCTCGAGACCGACGCATCCGTCGAGGAGATCGCCGAGACCCTGACCGACCTCGGGCTCGAGGTCGAGGGCGTCGAGAACCCCGCCGAGCGCCTCGGGGCCTTCCGTCTGGGCAAGGTCCTGGCCGCCGAAAAGCACCCCGATGCCGACAAGCTCAAGGTCTGCCGCGTCGCCACCGCCGAGGGCGAGACCCAGATCATCTGCGGCGCGCCGAACGCGCGCGAGGGCATCACCGTCGTCGTTGCCAGCCCCGGCACCTACGTCCCCGGCATCGACACCACGATCCAGGTCGGCAAGATTCGCGGGATCGAGAGCCACGGCATGATGTGTTCCGAGCGCGAAATGGAGCTCTCGGACGAACATTCCGGCATCATCGAGCTGCCCTCGGGCGAGGTCGGCGAGCGCTTCACCGACTGGCTGGCGCAGAACGCGCCCGAGAAGATCGACCCCGTGATCGAGATCGCCATCACCCCCAATCGCGGCGACGCGCTGGGGGTCCACGGCATCGCCCGCGACCTCGCCGCGCGCGGCCTCGGCACGCTCAAGCCCGGCACGGTCGACCCGGTCCCGGGCAGCTTCCCGTGCCCGATCGGTGTGACCATCGACGAGGACGCACGCGACGGCTGCCCGGTCTTCTACGGCCGCGTCATCCGCGGGGTGACGAACGGCCCGAGCCCCGACTGGCTGAAGGCGCAGCTCAAGGCGGTGGGCCTCCGGCCGATCTCCTTCCTCGTCGACGTGACCAATTTCTTCACCTTCGACCGCAACCGCCCGCTGCATGTCTTCGACGCCGACAAGGTCGCGGGCAACCTGCGCATCCACGCGGCCCAGGGCGGCGAGACGCTGGTGGGTCTCGACGACAAGACCTATGTCTTCGAGCCGGGCATGACCGTCATCTCCGACGACACCGGCGTCGAGAGCATCGGCGGCGTCATGGGCGGGGCCGAGACCGGCGTCACCGAGGAGACCGTCAACGTCTTCGTCGAGGCCGCCTATTTCGATCCGATCCGCACCGCGCTTACCGGCCGCGCGCTCAAGATCAACTCGGACGCGCGCTACCGCTTCGAGCGCGGCATCGATCCGGCCTGGACCCCGCACGGGCTCGAGGCCGCGACGCGCATGATCCTCGAGCACGCGGGCGGCGAGCCCTCCGAGGTCATGGTCGCGGGCGCGATCCCCGAAGAGACCCGCGCCTTCCGCCTCGACACTGACCGGGTGCAGAGCCTCGTCGGCATGGACATTCCCGCCGAGACCCAGCGCGCCACGCTCGAAAGCCTCGGCTTTGTGCTCGACGGCGACATTGCGCAGGTGCCCTCCTGGCGATCCGACGTCATGGGCGAGGCCGATCTCGTGGAAGAGGTCGCCCGCATCGCGTCCCTGACCAGGCTCGAAGGCCGTCCGCTCAAGCGGCTCGACCCGGGCGTCCCGCGCCCGATCCTGTCGCCCCTCCAGCGCCGCGAGCGCGCCGGACGGCGGACCGCGGCGGCGCTCGGCTACAACGAATGCGTGACCTACAGCTTCATCGACCAGGCGGCGGCGCAGCTTTTCGGCGGCGGCGATGACGCCTCGATGCTCGCCAACCCGATCTCGTCCGAGATGAGCCACATGCGCCCCGCGCTCCTGCCGGGCCTTCTCCAGGCCGCGGCGCGCAATCAGGCGCGCGGGTTCGCCGATCTCGCGCTGTTCGAGCTGGGCTCGGCCTTCCACGGCGGCGAGCCGGGCGAGCAGCACCTCCTCCTGAGCGGCATCCGCGTCGGGCGCACCGGCCCCAAGGATGTCCACGGCGCCGCGCGCGCGGTCGATCTTTATGACGTCAAGGCCGATGCCGAGGCGCTTCTCGCCGCGATGGGCGCGCCCGCCAAGATGCAGATCCGCCGCGACGCCGCGGGCTGGTGGCACCCGGGCCGCTCGGGTGTGCTATGCCTCGGGCCCAAGAAGGTGCTCGGCGTCTTCGGCGAGATCCACCCCAAGGTCCTCCGCGCCCTCGACGTGAAGGGCCCGGCCGTGGGCTTCACCCTCTGGCCCGCCGAGATCCCCGAGCCGAAGAAGAGCACCACCACCCGCGCGGCGCTTCTCCTGAACGATCTCCAGCCCGTGGAGCGCGACTTCGCCTTCGTCGTGGATGCCGATGTCCAGGCGCTCGATCTGGTGAACGCCGCGGCGGGGGCCGACAAGGCGCTGATCGAGGAGGTCCGCGTCTTCGACGAGTTCATCGGCGGCAGCCTCGGAGAAGGCCGCAAGTCGCTCGCGATCACCGTCCGGCTCCAGCCGCAGGGCAAGAGCCTGACCGAGGCCGAGATCGAGGCCGTGGGCGCGCGCATCGTCGAGAAGGTGAGCAAGGCCACAGGCGGCACGTTGCGCGGCTGACCTCCGCGCAACCCGCAGAATTTTAATTAAAATTCTGCCGCCCGTGGCGCGCGGCGCCGCACCGGTCCACGCCTGTCGCCTTTGGCCGAAGGTAGAACGTCGATCCCGGACGACGATCCGTGCGGGTGTGCGCGTGACATGCGCCGGGATGGTACCGGCTGTCGCCACCCCGGTTGAAGCGCGCGCCTGTCGGGTTAGGTCCAGGGGCAACCGCACATACCCGAAGGAGCAGCGATCATGGGCCTCAATGTCTATCTCTCCGGCGAGATTCACACCGATTGGCGCGAGCGCATCATCGACGGCGCGCAGGGGCTCGACGTGACCTTCACCGCGCCCGTCACCGACCACGCCGCCTCGGACGATTGCGGGGTCGAGATCCTCGGCGCCGAGGACAAGAAATTCTGGCACGATCGCAAGGGCGCCCTGGTCAATTCGCTCCGCACCAAGAAGGGCATCTCCGACGCCGATGTCGTGGTCGTGCGCTTCGGCACCGAGTACAAGCAGTGGAACGCCGCCTTCGATGCCGGGATGGCCGCGGGCCTGGGCAAATCGCTGGTGATCCTTCAGCCCGAAGAGCACGACCATGCGCTCAAAGAGGTCGATGCCGCCGCGCAGGCCGTGGCGCGCACGCCGGAAGAGGTCGTCTCGATCCTGCGCTACGTGCTGACCGGATCGCTGCCGGGCTGACGCGGGGCCAAACCGGCCCGAGAGCGATATGCCGCCAGTTCCGGCGCGCACGACTTTTTCCATTCCATAAACGGTGCGTTTCGGCTTAGCGTCCCCGCGACCGTCAACGGTCGTCATGTATAATCAGTGGGGACAATGGAATGATTCAGGAATTCAAGGACTTCATCGCCAAGGGCAATGTCATGGACATGGCCGTCGGCATCATCATCGGCGCCGCCTTCACCGCGATCGTCAGCTCGCTCGTGGGCGATCTGATCAATCCGATCATCGCGCTCTTCACCGGCGGGATCGATTTCTCGGGCTGGTACTACACCTTCGACGGCTCCCAGCACGCCTCGCTCGAGGCCGCGAAAGAGGCCGGCGCCCCGGTCTTCGCCATCGGCAGCTTCCTGATGGCGGTGATCAACTTCTTCATCATCGCCTTCGTCGTCTTCATGCTGGTCAAGATGGTCAACCGCGTGAAGGCCGCCGCCGAACGCCCCGACGACGCCGCCCCGGAGGTCCATACCGGCCCCTCCGAGCTCGACGTGCTCCTGGAGATCCGCGACGCTCTGAAGAAGTGAGCCCCCGGGCGCGCCGCCCGGGACGGGACTGGCGCGCTCTTCGGTTGCATCCCCGGGCCGCGGCGGGCTATGCCGCGGCTCCGACAGTTTCCGCAACCCAGACCGCCCGGACCAGATGACCAAGACAACCAGGATCGCGATCGGATCGGTCTTCGTGGGCCTTGCGGTGCTTGCGATCAAGACGCTCGCCTGGGCGATGACGGGATCGGTGGCGCTTCTCTCGGACGCGCTCGAGAGCATCGTCAACGTCGCCACCGCGCTCGCCGCGCTCTTCGCGGTGCAGGTGGCGCAGCGCCCGCCCGACGCCAATCACCCGTTCGGACATCACAAGGCCGAGTTCTTCTCGGCGGTGCTCGAAGGCGTGCTGATCGTGCTCGCCGCACTCTTCATCCTGCGCGAGGCCTGGGACGGGTTTCGGACCCCGGTGCCGCTGACCGCGCCGTGGCAGGGCCTCGGCGTCAATATCCTGGCCTCGGTCCTGAACGGCCTCTGGGCCTTCGTCCTTCTGCGGCGCGGGCGGCGGCTCAGGAGCCCGGCGCTCCAGGCCGATGGCGCGCATCTCTGGACCGACGTGGCCTCGTCCGTGGGCGTCACGATCGGCGTCGCGGCGGCGGTCCTGACCGGCTGGCTCTGGCTCGATCCGGCGCTCGCGGCGCTGGTGGCGGTCAATATCCTCTGGTCGGGCTGGCGGGTGATCTCGGCCTCGCTCTCGGGCCTGATGGACGAGGCGGTGCCCGAGAGCGAGCTCGCCGAGCTGCGCGCCATCATCGCCGCCCATGCCGAGGGCGCGGTCGAGGCGCATGACCTGCGCACGCGCCAGGCGGGACGCGCGAGCTTCGTCGAGTTCCACCTGGTGGTGCCGGGCGAGATGAGCGTGAACGACGCCCATGCGATCTGCGACCGGATCGAGGCGGCGGTGCGCGCGGCGCGCGATGGGGTGACGGTCACGATCCATGTCGAGCCCGAGCACAAGGCCAAGCATTCCGGGATCGTCGTTCTCTGAGCATTGAGCCAGACACGGGCGGGCTCCAGAATTTTAATTAAAATTCTGGAGCCTCTGGCGAGAGGCACGCTTGCCCCGCCGAACGAAGATGGGCCGTTTTTCCAACCGCGCCCGGAGCAGAATTTTATCTAAAATTCTGCCGCCGCCCGCTCAGCCGCGGGTGTCGGGAAGCGAGATATTGGCGACCTGCTCGGCGATCGGATCGGTGCCGTCGGGCGAGATCTCGGCGCTGAAATCGTCATCCTCGCGGCGCGGCATCCAGGTCCCCTGCCGGAACAGCTCGAGCCCCGAGAAATTGGCCTTGTAGCCCATCTTCGGCGAGTTCGGCACCCAGTAACCGAGATAGACGTAAGGCAGCCCGGCCTCGCGCGCGATCTCGATATGGTCGAGGATCATGAACGAGCCAAGCGACTGCTGCGGCAGGTCGGGCTCGTAGAAGGAATAGACCATCGACAGCCCGTCATCGAGCACGTCGGTCAGGCAGGTCGCCGTCAGATCGCCGCTCTCGCGGTCGACATATTCGATTACGCGGCTGCGGATCGGCGTCTCCTCGATCATCGCGGCAAACTCGAACACGTCCATATCGGCCATGCCGCCATCGGCATGGCGCTTGTCTAGATAGCGGCGGAAGAGGGCGTATTGCTCCTCCGAGGCCCAAGGGCTCGTCGCACGCCGTTCGAGATGCGCGTTGCGGCGCAGCGTGCGCTTCTGGCTTTTCGAGGGCACGAAGCGCGACACGTCGATCCGCGCCGACAGGCAGGCCGCGCATTCCGAGCAGGAGGGGCGGTACAGGACGTTCTGCGAGCGCCGGAAGCCCTGCTTCGACAGCGCGTCGTTCAGCCGCTCTGCCTGCTCGCCCTGGAGCGCGGTGAAGAGCTTCCGCTCCATCCGGCCGTCCAGGTAGGGGCAGGGCTGCGGCGCCGTCACGTAGAACTGGGGCGCGAGGGGCAGCGTGTGGCGCATCGTCGTTCCTTCGGGGTCAATCCTTAAAACGGTAACAATCTTTAAACCACGCGCCAAGTCCCCGGATCACGCGAGGTAAACGCGGCAGCGCGCCGCCCTTCGCGGGGCGGCGCGCCCGGGGCGGCTCGGAGCGGCGCTTCGCGCCTCCCGATGCCGCCCGAAGGCGAGAAAAGGCCCGCGCCGGGGCGCGGGCCATCCTGGTCGGGAGTGATGTCGCAGGCTCAGCCGCGGCGGTTCACCATGACCGTGCCGAGCACCATGTCGGTCAGGCCCTGGCCGCGCTCGGTGGTGAGCATCAGGAGCATCGAGCCCAGCTGGATCAGCGCCGTGCCGATCGAGAGCGTGTAGCCCAGCGTGTGCAGGAACGCGCTGCCGAAATCGAGTTCCTTCCCCCACTGGTCGCGCAGCTCGATCGCCATCAGCCGCATGCCCCAGGTCGCGGAGCCGCCGGCGATGGTGAACCAGCGATAGGTGAAGCCGATGGCGAGAAACATCACCGGCAGGAAGAAGAACCCGATCCCCAGCGTGAGCAGGCTGGCGACAAAGGTCATCAGCGCGATCAGCGTCACGTCGACCACCCAGGCCAGCGCGCGCTTGACGGCGACGCTGTCGTAGAACTGCGGCTCGGCCACGGGGTCGGGCAGGTAGGTCATGGTCCGGGTCATTTGCGTCCTCTCGTCGCGAAGGGTCGGGAGCCGGGGCCCGCGCGGGGCCCGGACAGGGATGCTCAGGCCTCGGCCCGAGGGTCGGTCACGGTGGTGTCACGCTCCTGCATGAACTGGTCGAACTCGGCCTTGTCGCGGGCCTCGCGCAGGCGGCGCAGGAACTCTTCGAAGCTCTGCTGCTCTTCCTCGAGCCGGCGCAGCGTCTCGGCCTTGTAGGCGTCGAAGGCGGCGTTGCCGGAGCTTCTCATCGCCGAGAAGCCGTGGCGGGCCCGGGCGTGGCGGTTGGAGGTGCGGCAGGATTTCGAGAACATGCGGTTGCTCCAGATCATGTAGGCAAGAACGGCAAGGCCCACCGGCCAGAAGATGATGAAGCCGAGGACGGTGGCCGCGATCCAGGCGGGCTTGCCGCGCTGGTCCAGCCAGGTTTCGGCCCGGCTGAGCCATCCGGCTCGGTCGGGCAGGGATGCGGTCGAGGCATAGGCGCTCATTCGGGTCTCCGTTTTTCTAGGATGTCTGTCTTGGGTTCGGGTCCATGTGAATGTCTTTCACATCCAATAGATCGGAACTCGTCCCGCCCGCTTCAAGCCTCTATGTGAAAGTTTTTTACATTTCCGCGATCAGGCCGTGAAATCAGCCGCTTCCGCGCCGGTCATCGGGGCCAGATCGGCGCTTTTCAGGCGAAAGACGTGCCGGGGCGTGCCCGCCGCCGCCCAGATCTCGGTGAAGTCCAGGAGCCTCGGGTCGAGCCAGGCGCGGATCGGTGAGAGATGGCCCACCGGTGCGACGCCGCCGATGGCAAAGCCGGTTTGCGCCCGGATGAGCGCCGCATCGGCCTTGCCGAGCGGCTCGCCGGCCAGTTCCGCAGCCTTCGCGTCGTCGACGCGGTTGCCGCCCGCGGTCAGAAAGAGCAGTGCCGCGCCGCTCGTCTCGCCCCGGAAGATGATCGACTTGGCGATCTGGTCGATCTCGCAGCCGACCGAGGCGGCGGCCTCGGCGGCCGTGCGGGCCTGTCCGACCTCGCGGATATCGACCTCGGTCCCTGCCGCCTCGAGCGCCGCGCGCACGCGCTTCAAACTCTTGCTCATACCCCAAACCTCCTGTTTTCCCCCCTCATGGACCGCCCGGGGCCCTGGCCGCAAGAGCGTGCCAGTTGCCATTCCGTCGCGCGCATGGCTCTCTCGCGCGCATGTCCGATCGCCTGAACCTCACCCGATGCCCGCGCCCCTTCGATACCGAAGGCGGTCGCGATGCCCGTGACGCCGCGCCCTGGGCCAGGGGCGAAGCCGCCGAGCTGATCGCGGGGGCCGGCGGCTCCAGCCCCTATCTCAGGGGGCTGATCCTGCGCGAGGCGGAGTGGCTCGAAGCCGCGCTCGACGCCCCCGAAGCGGCGCTTGACGCGCTGCTCTCGGTGGCGGGCGACGACCCCGAGGGCGATCCCCGGACCGCGCTTCGCCAAGCCAAGCGCCGTGTGGCGCTTCTGGCCGCGCTCATGGACCTGGGCGGCGCCTGGACGCTCGACGAGGTGACCGGCGCGCTCACCGGCTTTGCCGACCGCGCGACCGCTTGGGCGATGCGCTGGGCCGTGGCCCAGGAAATCCGCCGCGGCAAGCTGCCCGGGCAGGGGCCCGAGGACATCGCCAGCGCGGGCGGTCTCGTCGCGCTCGCGATGGGAAAGATGGGGGCGGGCGAGCTCAATTACTCCTCCGATATCGACCTGATCTGCCTTTTCGACGAGACCCGCTACGACCGCGACGCCTATCACGAGGCCCGCGCCAGCCTCATCCGCGCCACCCGCAAGATGAGCCAGGCGCTGAGCGAGATGACCGCCGAGGGCTATGTCTTCCGCACCGACCTGCGCCTGCGCCCCGACCCGGCGGTGACGCCGGTGGCCATGCCGATGGAGGCGGCGGAGCGCTATTACGAAAGCCTCGGGCGGACCTGGGAGCGGGCCGCCTATGTGAAGGCGCGTGCCGCCGCGGGCGACATCGCCGCCGGAGAGCGTTTTCTCGCCGATCTCACGCCCTTCGTCTGGCGCAAGCATCTCGACTTCGCCGCCATCCGCGACGCCCATGACATGCGGCTGCGCTACCGCGAGCACAAGGGCACCGGCGGGCCGATCACGCTCTCGGGGCACGACATGAAGCTCGGCCGCGGCGGCATCCGCGAGATCGAGTTCTTCACCCAGACCCGCCAGATCATCGCCGGGGGCCGCGATCCCGACCTGCGCGTGCGCCAGACCGTCACCGGTCTGTCGGTGCTGGCCGAGAAGGGCTGGATCGCGCCCGAGACCGCCCGCGCGCTCACCGATCACTACCGCGCCCATCGCGAGGTCGAGCACCGGGTGCAGATGGTCGCCGATGCCCAGACCCACGCGTTGCCGCAGACCGACGAGGGCTTCGAGCGGCTCGCCTGTCTCATGGGCCGCGACCTCGCGGAGCTGAAGCAGGACCTCCGCGCCCGGCTCGAAGAGGTCCACGCCCTGACCGAGGAGTTCTTCGCCCCGGACAGCCCCCGCCAAAGCGCCGAGCCCGCGCCCGAGTTCGGCGCCCAGATCACCGCCCGCTGGCCCAGCTACGCCGCCCTGCGCTCGGCCCGCGCGCTGGATATCTTCCAGCGCCTGCGCCCCGAGATCCTCGCCCGCCTGCAAGAGGCCGCCCAGCCCGACGAGGCGCTCCTGGCCTTCGACGGCTTTCTCGAAGGCCTGCCCGCGGGCGTCCAGCTCTTCTCGCTCTTCGAGGCCAATCCCCAGCTCATCGACCTGCTGGTCGACATCGTCTCGGTCTCGCCCGATCTCGCCCGCTACCTGTCGCGCAATGCCGGTGTCTTCGACGCGGTGATCGGCGGCGATTTCTTCGCCGCCTGGCCGGGGCCCGAGGCGCTGACCGACGCGCTCGCCCGACGGCTTTCGCGCGAGGACGATTACGAGCGCCAGCTCGACGCCACCCGCCGCTGGGGCAAGGAATGGCATTTCCGCACCGGCGTGCATCTCCTGCGCGGCCTCTCGGGACCTGACGAGGCCGGGCGGCACTATGCCGAGATCGCCACCGCCTCGCTCGCCGGGCTCTTCCCCGAGGTCGTGGCCGAGTTCGCTCGGAAGCACGGGGCCCCCCCGGGACGCGGCGCGGCGGTCCTCGGCATGGGCTCGCTCGGCGCGGGGCATCTGCACGCGCGCTCCGATCTCGACGTGATCGTGATCTACGATGCCGACGGGGTCGAGGCGTCCGAGGGCCGCCGCCCGCTGCCCGCGCGGACCTATTACGCCCGGCTGACGCAGGCGCTGGTCGCGGCGATGACCGCGCCCATGGCCGAGGGGCGGCTCTACGAGATGGACATGCGCCTGCGCCCCTCGGGCAACCAGGGGCCGGTCGCCACCAGCCTGCAATCCTTCCGCGCCTACCAGGCCGAAGAGGCCTGGACCTGGGAGCATCTCGCGCTGACCCGCGCCCGGATCGTCGCCGGAAGCGAAAGCGTCGGCGCCGATGTGGACGCCGTGCGCCGCGACGTGCTGGCAAAGCCTCATGACGCCGCGACGGTGCTCGGAGAGGTCGCCAAGATGCGCGCCCGGATCGCCGCCGCCAAGGGCGAGGGCGGCGCGTGGGAGACCAAGATCGGCCGCGGCCGCATGCAGGAGATCGAGCTTTTCGCGCAGGCAGGTGCGCTCCTGTCGCAGCAGGCGCAGACGCGGAGCACCCCGGACGGCATCGCGGCGGCAGAGCAGTGCGGGCTTCTGGACGAGCGAGGGGCCAAGACGCTCCGCGACACCTACCTGCGCCTTCGGGCCCTGCAGATGGGGGCCAAGCTTATCGCCGATGGGGCAATCGATCCCGACACGCTCGGGGCAGGGGGCGCGTCGCTCCTCTGCCGCCTGACCGGCACGCCCGATCTCGACACGCTCGGCAAGACGCTCGCCGAGGACACCGAGGCCGCGGGCCGCTGTCTTGACACGATCCTACCAGAGCCCGAAGAGAGCGCATGACCGATGCCATCGACCCCCAGGGCCAGATCGCCGAAGCCTACCGAATCGACGGGATCGACCTCGCCGATTGCCGGACGATCTTTCTCGACTGGGCGCTGGTTCTCCCGGCTGACACCGACCCGCAGCACGCCATCACGGCGCTGCTGGAGCGGCACGGGACCGAGGATCACCCGATGACGCAGGTCCTGCGCGAGGGGCTCGCCGCCCCGGACCGCAAGGGCCGCCGCGGCGGCTGGCGCGCCCGCAGGGGCGCACCCGAGACCTGATCGTCGTTCAGCCCGCGGCCTTGGCCTGCGCCTCGGCCTCGCGGGCCTTGCGCTTGGCCCAGCTTTTCAGCGTATCGACATCCGGCCCCGCACAGCGCGGCACGATCCGGTAGACGGCCTCGACGGCGTTCTCCAGCGCGAAGGCCAGAAGCCCCACGGACAGAAGGCCCAGCAGAATACGGCCGAAACTCATCGAGCGGACGTAATCGAGCGCGGCACCGACACCTCCGGCCTGGCTCGGATCGACGCGCAGGGCGGCATAGCCGATCAGAAGACCGATGATCGCGATCACCGTGCCTTGGGCCACGAAGCCGAAGCGCAGCGCGGGGTCCAGCTTCCGGGTCGTCGGAGTGACGCGCATGGTGCGCTTGTATTTTTCGTCGATGCCCTTCCAGACGTAATAGGCACCGGCCGCCATCGTGCCGAGTGCCACCGCGCCGACGATCCAGCGGCCGCCCTCCATCTGCAGAAGCTTCGCGGTCCAGTCCTGCGCGGCACCGCCATCGCCCCCGTCGCCACCGCCCATCGCGATGCCCGCGACCGAGATGCCGAGCGCCAAGTGGATCGCGCCGGTCAGGAGAAGCCCGGCCCGGGCGAAAAGCCCCTCGCCATCGTCACCGCGCCGTTCGAGATCGTACCAGGCGGCGCAGAAGCGCCAGACCGCGTAGCAGGCGAGACCCAGCGCCACGACCCACAGAAGGAGCAGGCCGAACGGCTCGTTCCGAAGCTGCGCCATCGCGCCGGTGGTGCCCTCGGCGCTGCCTCCGGACATCGCCGCGGCGACGCCGAGACCGCCGACGGCAAGATAGGTGATCGCGCGCGCCGTATATCCGGCGCGCATCATCGGGACGACCCATCCGGGGGGCGTATCGCTGGACATGGCTGGCTCTCCTCGCACTTGGCCCTTGAGGAGCGCGCGAGATACGCCTTTTGTTCCCGTTTTTGCGCCGTCGGTCGCTCGGAGCTGGCGCGGTCACTCTGTCCGTTTTGATATTTCAGCGCTGAAAAGAAGCCCCAACCCATGCCGGGGCAGGCGAGCGCTCAGCGCTCCGGGCAATCCTCGCCCAAGGGCGTGCCGTCATAGGCCTTGTCGCCGCATTCATTGACTTCCTGCCAGACATAGCCGCGCCCGTCCTCAGTCACCGCGACCACCCGGTCGATGCCGAAGGCGATGTTGCGCTCGGACAGGAACACCTGCGCGGTGCCCGCGTCGATCCCCGCGCCGATCTCCTCGGCGTCGAAGCAGTCGAACCAGCCGGGCGCGACGCGCGGCTCGGCGCCGCCATAGGGCTCGAACCGGGCGTCCAGCGCGCTCGGCGTCGTATCGGTGGTGAAACACGCCCGGTAGCGCAACGGAGAGCTGTCCGCGTCGATCCCCTGGAACTCCGCGATCTCAAGGGCTTCGGGCGCGCCGCCGTCGCGTGGCGTCAGCACCACCGACGCGCCCTCGGCGGGCACCTCGTCGTAATAGGCATAGACCTGCAGCCAGTACATCGCCGCGCCCGCGACCAGCGCGCAGACCACGATCAGACCGGCAAGGATCTTGCCCATCACGCCGCGGCCCCGCCCGCCCGGGTCGTCACGAACGCATCCGCGCAGGCCTTGGCCAGCGTCCGCACCCGCCCGATATAGGCCTGCCGCTCGGTCACCGAGATCACGCCGCGCGCATCGAGCAGGTTGAAGAGATGGCTGGCCTTGATGCACTGGTCATAGGCCGGATGCGCCATCACGATCCGCTTGCCGGTCTTGGGATCCACCTCGGGCTCGGCCAGAAGCCGCGCGCATTCCGCCTCGGCATCCTCGAAATGCCGCAGGAGCATCTCGGTCGAGGCGGCATCGAAATTGTGCCGCGAATATTCTTCCTCGGTCTGGCGGAAGATGTCGCCATAGCTCAGCGGGATCGGCGCGTCGGGGGCGTTGAAGGGCATCTCCATCACGTGGTCGATCCCCAGCACATACATCGCCAGACGCTCGAGCCCGTAGGTCAGCTCGCCCGAGACCGGGTGGCAATCATGCCCGCCGACCTGCTGAAAATAGGTGAACTGGCTCACCTCCATCCCGTCGCACCAGACTTCCCAGCCAAGACCCCAGGCCCCGAGCGTCGGGCTTTCCCAGTCATCCTCGACGAAGCGCACGTCATGCAGGTCGAGATCGATCCCGATCGCCTCGAGCGAGCCCAGGTAGAGCGCTTGCAGATCGGGCGGCGAGGGTTTGATGATGACCTGGTACTGGTAGTAATGCTGCAACCGGTTGGGGTTCTCGCCATAACGCCCGTCGGTCGGACGGCGCGAGGGCTGCACATAGGCCGCGGCCCAAGGCTGGCTCCCGAGCGCCCGGAGCGTGGTGGCCGGGTGAAACGTGCCCGCGCCCACCTCCATGTCGTAGGGCTGCAGGACCGCGCAGCCTTTCGCGGCCCAGTAGCCCTGCAGGCGCAGGATGATCTCCTGGAAACTCCGCGGCTTGTCGGGCGTGCTCATGGTGGCGTCCTTCCGGGGCATGTCGGGCCCGCGACCGCGGGGCCCTGTCTGGGGCGGTCGGGCGACTGATTAGGCGGACACACCGGCCCGGTCAATCGCGCCGCTCCGCAATATTTGAGGTGCAGCCCCTGTGAGAGTTGCTAAACCGGCAAAAACCTATCGCAACACCCCTTCGGAGACGCGCCCCCATGATCTCTCGCATCCGGACGCTCGCTCTTGCGGCTCTGCTTCTCTCCGGCACCTCCGCGCTCGCGCAGCAGGCCGGGACCTATATCCAGATCGAGGCGCAGCCGTCGCTGAACCGGGCCGAGGACCGGGTGCGCGACTATGCCTCCTATCTTCAGGACGTGAACGGCTTCTCGCTCGGCGGCGGCTGGTACGGCATCGCGCTCGGCCCCTATAGCGAGAACGAGGCCGCGGCCCTCCTGCGCCGCCTCCGCAGCCAGGGCCAGATCCCGCGCGACAGCTATCTTGAGACCGCGGGCGAGTATCGCGGCCGCTTCTTCCCGATCGGTGCAGGCGCCGCCGCGCCCGAGCCGGTGGCGGAGCCGTCCGAGCCCGACACGACCGACACCACAACCGCCGCCGCGACGCCTGAGCCCGCACAGCCGGGCACCCCGGCGCCGGTCCCCGCCGCGACCGACGAGACCCCGCGCGAGGCCCGCGCCTCCGAGGCCGATCTCACCCGCAACGAGAAGCTCGCGCTGCAAGAGGCGCTGCGCTGGGCGGGTGTCTATGGCGGCGCGATCGACGCCGCCTACGGCCCCGGCACCCGCAACGCCATGGCCGAATGGCAGCGCCAGAACGGCTACGAGGTCACCGGCATCCTGACCACCCGCCAGCGCGCCGCGCTTTTCCAGGCCTATAACGCGGTCTTCGACGGGCTGGGCTTCGAGCGCGTCCGCGAGGCCCGCGCCGGGATCGAGATGGAGCTGCCGCTGGGCGTCGTCTCCTTCGCGCGCTCCGAGGCGCCGTTCCTGCATTACGAGCCGACCGGCGATCTCGACGCCCGCGTGCTCCTGATCTCCGAGCCGGGCGACCGGGCGACGCTCTGGGGGCTCTACGAGATCCTCCAGACGCTCGAGATCGTGCCCCCGAACGGCCCGCGCGAGCGCCGCTCGGACGGGTTCAGCCTCACCGGCCAGAACGACCGCATCGTCAGCGTGACCGAGGCGCGGCTGGTCGATGGCGGGGTCAAGGGCTTCACCCTGATCTGGCCCGCGGGCGACGAGGATCGCCGCACCCGCGTCCTGGCCCGCATGCGCGAGAGCTTCACCGCCGTTCCCGGCATCCTCGACCCCTCGGCCCGCAGCGACGAGGGCCAGTCGGTCGATCTGGTGGCCGGTCTGCGCATCCGCCAGCCGCGCCTCTGGGCCTCGGGCTTCTATGCCGACGACTCCGGGCTGGTCCTGACCGCGCTCGACGCGGTTGCCGATTGCGGGCGCATCACCCTCGACGATGCCATCGAGGCCAAGGTCGTGGCGCGCGACGCCGCGCTCGGTGCCGCCCTTCTGGAGCCCGCCGAGCGCCTCGCACCGCTCGCCTCGGCGACCTTCCGCAGCGACGCGCCGCGGCTCAAATCCGAGGTCGCGGTCTCCGGCTTCTCCTATGGCGGCGTCCTGCCCGCACCGACCCTGACCTATGGCGCGCTCGCCGATCTGCAGGGGCTCTCGGGCGAGCCGACGCTGGCGCGGCTCGATCTGGTCGCGCAGCCCGCCGATATCGGCGGGCCGGTCCTCGATGCGGGGGGCGCGGTGCTCGGCATGCTCTTGCCGGTGCGGAACGGCAACCGCCAATTGCCCGACGGCGTGAGCTTCTCGGCCCGGGCCGAGCCGCTGCGGAGCTTCGTCACCCAGGCAGGCGCGCGCACCCGGACGACCGAGGGCGAAACCGCGATGGCGCCCGAGGATCTGAGCGCCATCGCCTCGGACATGACCGTTCTGGTGAACTGCTGGGAGTAAGGACAGGGGCCGCGCCGCCTTTGCGGCGCCGCTGCTCAGATCGGTGCATGAATCGTTGGGCCACCGGGACCGGCCCGGTCGCGAACCGGGGGCCGTAGTGGCGGGACTTCCGCCGCGCACCCTCCGGCCCGGACACCTCTCCCGCCGCGGCCCCGCGCGCACCCACAGGATGTCGTCACCGCGACTTGTCCGCGCGCGACTGTGCCGGTCCGGAACGGCAACCGTCCGCTGCCGGACGGCGTGAGCTTCTCGGCCCGGGCCGAGCCGCTTCGGAACTTCGTCACCCAGGCGGGCGCGCGCACCCGGACGACTGAAGGCGAGACCGCCATGGCACCAGAGGATCTGAGCGCCATCGCCTCGGACATGACCGTTCTGGTGAACTGCTGGGAATAAGGGCAGGGGCCGCGCCGCCTTCGTGGCGCCGCTGCTTCGATCGGTGCATGAATCGGCGGTCCCCCGGGACCGGCCCGGTCCAGAGCCGGGGCTGTAGCGGCGGCACTTCCGCCGCGCACCCTCCGGCCCGGCCACCTCTCCCGCCATGGACCCACGCGCACCCTCAGGACGTCGCTAACCCGCCGTGCCCGCGAGTGCCTGTGCCGGTCCGGAACGGCAACCGCCAGCTGCCCGACGGCGTGAGCTTCTCGGCCCGGGCCGAGAAGCTTTGGAGCTTTGTCACCCAAGCGGGCGCGCGCACCCGGACGACCCAAGGCGAGACCGCCATGGCGCCCGAGGACCTGAGCGCCATCGCCTCGGACATGACCGTCCTGGTGAACTGCTGGGAGTAAGGGCAGGGGCCGCGCCGCCTTCTTGGCGCGGCCCCTCTGGTCCCGTGAGTGACCAGCCGGGTCTCAGACCGGCTGCACGCAATCGGTCGCGTCGAGATCCTGCACCGGATCGGCGGGACTGCAGCTTTCGCCCGAGATCGGATAGGTCGTGGGCGCGGTCCCGGCACAGCCCGCGAGGCCGAACGGCACGAAGAGCGCCACCACCATCAAGATCGTTCTCATGTCCCGGTCTCCTCTTCCCGAGACGGGCGGTCAGCACGCCCGTCAGCACAGAGCCTAGACCGCCGCCGGGGCAGAGGGCCCTGATATCGGTCAAGGGAGTGAGAGGCTCAGCGCGCCTCTTTCGGGCCCGCGATGGTGACGGTCTCGACGCCGCTCTGGCTCAGAAGCGCCAGAAGCTCGGTCGCCGCGGCAACGGGGGCAGAGCCGAAATCCACCTCGATCCCGCGCGAGGTCACGTTCACCGAGTGGATCACGCCCGACAGAAGCGCCCCCTCGGTCTGGTGCCCGCCCTCGAGGTCGATCCAGTCATCGAACCATGCGCCGAGACCCGCGATTTCGACGGGCGTGGGCGCGACCTCGAACCGCACCGCCCCCCAGGACAGCGCCTCGACCGACACGTCGAGCCCGGCATACTCCACCGCGCCCGGACCGACGGAAGCGGCCTCCGGAGGCAGCACCGCGATGGCCCGGTCGCCCCCGGCGCTGCGCCCGATCAGATCGACCACGACGCGCCCGTGAAAGGGCCCGTCGCCGGCCCGAAACGCCATTTCGGGGATCACCTCGCCGAACCGGGTGCTCTGCTCGGCATGCGCGGCCTCGAACACCGCGACATACTCGGCGCGGGCCGTCTCCAGAAGGTCGATCAGGTCCACAGCACACACTCCGTCACTCGATAATGAGGCCGGGAGACACGCGCCTCCCGGCCATAAGCCACGACACTCAGCGCCCGCGCGCCGCGTCCACCGACCAGGGCCCCGGTCCCGCCGCCGCGAGATAGAGCAGGGTGAAGCAGTAGAGCACCGCCAGCTCGCCGCCGTTCAGCATCGGGAAGAAGCCCTGCGGCGCATGCGCCAGGAAATAGGCGACCGCCATCGTGCCCGACAGGATGAAGGCCGCCAGCCGCGAGAAGAGACCGATCAGCAAAAGCGCCCCGAAGACCAGCTCGAGGATGCCCGCGAATCCCGGCGGCGTCGTCAGCGGCACCCCGTTGAAATCGCTCGTGGGCCAGTTCACCACCTTGGTCAGGCCGTGCTGGAGCATCAGGAGCGCTGTCATGATCCGAAGGACCGACAGGAGTTGCGGGCGGAAGGGGGCGAGAAACGTCATATTCGGTCACCTTGAGGGAGGATTAATCACGTGCGTGGCGATATGGCGCGCGCGATGGAAAAGTCGACCCGCCGCCGACGTCACGTCAGAAGCGATTTGCCGCTGCGTCTCATCCCCTTGCCAGCGACGCCCCGCGCAGAGAGACTGCGCGCCGGGAGACGAGGAGAGATTTCATGACTTTTGCAGGTATGGCCGACCGCAACGCGATCGAAGCGGAGATGCCGTGGGACGAGCGCGATCTGCCGAAAACGCTCTACGGGCTCTTGGCGCGGACCGCGGGCGCGCATCCCGACCGACCGGCGGTGAGCTACCAGATCTTCTCCGGCCCCGAGGACCGCGCCGAGACGCTCACCTGGTCCGAGCTCCGCGCGCAGGTGGCGCAGGCGGCGAACCTCTTCCGCTCGCTCGGGATCGGCGAGACGGACGTGGTCGCCTATGTCCTGCCGAACTGCAACGAGACCGTGGTCACGCTGCTCGGCGCGGCGGTGGCGGGCATCGCCAACCCGATCAACCCGCTCCTCGAGCCCGAGCAGATCGCCGCCATCCTGCGCGAGACCGGCGCCAAGGTCGTCGTCATGCTCAAGCCCTTCCCCAAGACCGATGTCGCCCAGAAGGTGGCCGAGGCGGTGCGCCATGCGCCCAAGGTCCAGACCGTGCTCGAGGTCGATCTCAACCGTTACCTGACCCCGCCGAAAAGCTGGATCGTGCCGCTGATCCGGCCGAAGGGCGGCAAGATCACCGCGGACGTGAAATCGCTCCGCGGCGAGATGAGGAAGCAGCCCAAGGAGCTGAACTTCGCCGACAGCGCCGGCGACCGGATCGCCGCCTATTTCCACACCGGCGGCACCACCGGCATGCCCAAGGTCGCCCAGCATCTCTATTCGGGGATGATCTATAACGGCTGGCTCGGTCACAAGCTTCTCTTCACCGAAGAGGACAACATCATCTGCCCGCTGCCGCTCTTCCACGTCTTCGCCTGCCACGTGATCCTGATGGCCGCCATCGCCTCGGGCGCGCATGTGGTCTTCCCGACGCCGCAGGGCTACCGGGGCGAGGGGGTGTTCGACAATTTCTGGAAGCTCGTCGAGCGCTGGAAGATCACCTTCATCATCACCGTGCCGACCGCGATCTCGGCGCTCATGCAGCGCAAGGTCGATGCCGATGTCTCGACGGTGAAGACGGCGTTCTCGGGCTCAGCACCCCTGCCGCTCGAGCTCTTCCGCCGCTTCGAGGAGGCCGCGGGCGTCACCATCTGCGAAGGCTACGGCCTGACCGAGGCCACCTGTCTCGTCTCCGTGAACCCCGTCGATGGCGAGAAGAAGGTGGGCTCCATCGGCATTCCCTTCCCCTATACCAAGGTCAAGATCGTCAAGCAGACCCCGGACGGCCCGCGCGAATGCGCCACCGACGAGATCGGCGAGATCTGCGTCTCGAACCCCGGGGTCTACGCGGGCTCGACCTATACCGAGGAAGACAAGAACCGCGACCTTTTCCACGAGGGCCTCTACCTGCGCACCGGCGATCTCGGCCGCGTCGACGAGGACGGCTATCTCTGGATCACCGGCCGCGCCAAGGACCTCATCATCCGCGGCGGTCACAATATCGACCCCGCCGAGATCGAGGAGGCGCTTCTGGGCCATCCCGCTGTCGCTTTCGCCGGTGCCATCGGCCAACCCGACGCCCATTCGGGCGAGCTTCCCTGCGCCTATGTGGAGCTTGTGGGCGGGGCGAGCGTGACCGAGGAGGAGCTTCTCGAGCATTGCAAGCGCCATGTCCACGAGCGCGCGGCGCAACCCAAGCACATGACCATCCTCGACGAGCTGCCGAAGACCGCCGTGGGCAAGGTCTTCAAGCCCGATCTCCGCAAGCAGGCGATCACCCGGGTCTATAACGGTGCCCTGGAAGAGAAGGGCCTCGACGCCCGCGTGACCTCGGTCATCGACGACAAGAAGCGCGGCCTCGTGGCGCAGGTCACCGCGAACGGCACCTCCGAGGCCGAGATCGCCGACACGCTCGGCGCCTTCACGCGCCCATGGGAGATGGCGGCCTGAGCTGACGCGCTCTGCGCGCCTTCGCCAAGGTCGATCTCCGCCCCAGGCCCGGAATCAAGCCGAAGGCGCCGGGCCAGCGCCTGCCCGTCCCGGAGGGCTGGCGCTTTGGTGCCGGACGCGCACACCTCCGAGGTCATCCGACCCTGGCCGCCATAAAGCGCACCGCTCGGGCGTTGCAGCGCCACCCCGCGGGCAGACGCAGACCGCCCCAGATGTCGTATGCTGACGCTGTCCGCGTTGTTGACAGAGACACGCATCGAGCGGTCTCAGGCTGATCGAGCCACTTTGGCCTCAGACAAATGCCAACTGTAAGTCTCCTCCCAAGGCCCGGGATAAGCCGAAGGCGCCTGGGTCGCCGGAGGAGCGCCATCGGTCCGAGCGACGATGGCGACGCCTGCCTGTCCCGGCGGCCTGGCGCTTTTGTGACGCACGCGCTCACCCCAGAGGTCATCCGACCCTGGCAACCATAAAGCCCACCGCTCGGGCGTCACAGCGCCATCCCACGGACAGGCGCTGGCCGCCTCAGTCCGGCGCTCTCGGCCCAGAAAGAGCGCCACGAGCGCGCCGCCCGGCCCAGACCGCGCGCTCCCCACAAGCCGCAGAATTTTAATTAAAATTCTGCCCCCGCCCAGCCCCGAAGGTCAGAACAGGATGACGTTCCGCCGCGCGCCCCCGGCCTTGGTGTCGGCGAAGGCCTCGTTGATCTCCGCGAGCGACCAACTGCGCGACACCAGCTCCGAGAGCTTCAGCCGCCCCTGCAGGTAGAGATCGGCCATCCAAGGAATGTCGCGCTGGATCACCGCGTCGCCGAGCTTGGCGCCCAGCATGTGCTGGCCGGTGAAGGCCGCGACCACCGGCTCGTAGCGCGCCATCTGGCCCGAATGCGGCATCCCCACCATCACCATCCGTCCGCCCCAGGCGAGATAACGCATCGCGTCCTCGTAGGCCGCGACCGCGCCCGCGCAGACAAGGCAGAGATCCGCCCCGCGTCCCATCGCTCGGAGCGCCGCGCGCCAGGGCTTGGCCGCGCTCGCCAGCACCACATCCGTCGCGCCGAAAAGCCGCGCATCCTCGAGCCGCGCCTCCGACAGGTCCACCGCCACGATCCGCCGGGCGCCGGCGATCCGCGCGCCCTGTATGGCGTTGAGCCCCACGCCGCCCGCGCCGATCACCACCACGTCCTCGCCCGCGCGCAAGCCCCCCGCATGCACCGCCGAGGCGACCCCGGTGATCACTCCGCAGCCCAGAAGGCAGGCCTCGGCCGGGCCCAGCGCATCGGGCACCGCCACGCATTGACCGCGCTCGACTACCACGCGCTCGGCGAAGGCGCCGCAATCCATCTCGGCATTGACCTCGCCGCCATCGGGCAGCGTCAGGGGGCCGGGATGGCGCCGCGGCGTGCGGCAGAGCGTCGGACGCCCGGACCCGCAGGTCGCGCAGGCGCCGCAGGCGCGGATCAGCGTCACCACCACCCGCTGGCCGATCTCGAGACCCTCGACCCCGGGCCCGAGCGCCGAGACCCGGCCCGCCGCCTCGTGGCCATAGACCGCCGGGACCGCGCCGCCGAAGCCGCCCTCCCAATAGCCGATATCCGAATGGCAGACCGCGACGGCCTCCATCGTGACCTCGATCTCGCCGTCGCGCGGTGCGCGCAGCTCCAACTCCTCGAGCGTCATCGGCGCGCCATGGGCGCGGGCGAGGGCGGCGGTGATCCGGGTCATGGGGGGCTCCTTCGGTCGTCGCCCGGGACCCTAGCCGCGGCGCAGGACCAGCGCCAGAGCCAGCCCGAGGATCGCCAGCGACGCGAGAAAGGGCGCGCCGGGGAAGTACGGACCCTCGGGCCGGGTGAAGGCCGCGAAGATCGCCGTCATGATCGGCGGCGACACGATCGCCGCCAGCGCCGCCGCCGACGAGAAGAGCCCCTGCAGCGCCCCCTGTTCGTCATCGCCCACCACCCGCGCCAGCATCCCCTGCAGCGCAGGCGACGTCACCGCCCCGAAGGCCGCGAGCGGCGTCAGTATCATCGCCAGCGTGCCCGACTGCACCAGCGCCAGCGCCAGGAACGCGACGCCGTTGAAGACGAGCCCATAGATCACTGTCCCGCGATCGCCGAGGACGCGCAGGATCACCCGGATCAATCCGCCCTGCACGAAGGCCACCGCGATCCCGAACAGGGCCAGCGACAGGCCGATCATCCCCGGCGACCAGCCGAAACGGGCGGTGCCGTAATAGGCCCAGATCGCCGGATAGACGAAAAAGGCGACCTGCAGGAGGAAGAAGGTGAAGATGCCTTGGCCCACGCCCTCGAGCCGGTTGAGCGCCCGGAACGCGCCCAGCGGATTGAGCCGCCGCATCTCCAGCGGGCGCCGGGTGCGGTCGGTCACCGTCTCGGGCAGCACCCACCAGCCGAGCGCGCAGTTGAGCGCGGCGAGCGCCGCGGCGGCGTAGAAGGGCGCGCGGGTGCCGAACTCGCCCAGGACCCCGCCCAGCATCGGGCCGAGCACGAAGCCCATCCCGAAGGCCGCGCCGATCAGGCCGAAATTCGCGGATTTCTTCTCGGGCGGCGAGAGGTCGGACATCGCCGCCGAGGCGGTGGATTGCGTCGCCGCTGTCACCCCCGAGACGAGCCGCGCCGCCAAGAGCCACCAGACCGTCGCCGCCAGCGCCATCACCAGGTAATCGGCGGCCATCACCGCCAGCGAGACCAGAAGGATCGGACGCCGCCCGTAGCGGTCCGAGAGCGCGCCGAGCGCCGGTCCGCAGAGAAACTGCATCGCCGAGAAGCCCGTCGACAGAAGCCCGCCCCAGAGCGCGGCCTGCGCCAGCCCGGAGCCGGTCACCTCGCGCAGGAGATCGGGCAGCACCGGGATCATCAGCCCGACGCCCATCGCGTCGATGGTCACCGTGCCCAGAAGAACGGCCTGCGGCGCGCGCATCAGCCCCGAGACCGCACCTTCGCCACGAAGGCGCGGGCTTCCGAGGGCGCTTGTCCCATCTGCCGGGCAGCGTCGAAGAGCCCCGGGTCGAGATCCGGCCAGCGCGCGAGCGCCGCGTCGCGCAGATGTCCTCCCTCGGCCACCACCGCCTTGCAGAGCGCCTTGACCTCGGCCTGCGCCTCGGGGCGCGGCATCCGGTCGGTCAGCGCAAAGCTCAGCCGCTCGGCGGCCAGAAGCCCCTGCGAGGCGTCGAGAACGTCGCGCATCGCGTCGGCGTCCGGGCTCAGCGTCTCGGCCAGCGCGGTCGCGTGATGGAGCGCCGCGGCCAGCGACAGGCAGAGCGGGGGCAGGGCGATCCACTCGGTGAACCAGGCCGCGCCGTCGCGGCTCTGGCGCGGGGCGCCCGCCGCCATCAGCGCCGCCTCGTGGCCGCGCGCCTGTTTTGCCAGCGCCACGAGCACCGAGGGGGCCACCGGGTTCTGTTTCTGCGGCATGGTCGAGGACCCGCCCGCGCCGCCGAGCCGCACCTCGGCCACGCCCGATTGCGTCGCGAGGATCAGGTCCTCGCCCATCTTGGACAGCGCCACCACCGTCCGCGTGACCCAGGAGGCGAGCGCCAGGATGATCCCCCGGTCGGCATGCCAGCTGCGGCCCGGATCGGCGAGGCCGAGCGCCTCGGCAAAATCTGCGCGAAGGCCCGCCGGATCGTCGCCCAGCTCCGCCGCCGTGCCCGCCGCACCCGCGAGCGAGACGCAAAGCCGCGCGCGCAGGGGGGCAAGCTCGTCGCGGAGGTCGAGAAGCGGCCAGCCCCAGCTTGCCGCCACCGCGCCGAAGCTCGTGGGCGTCGCGTGCTGGCCATAGGTGCGCGCGGCCATCGGCGTCTCGGCATGGGCCTCCGCCAGCCGCGCGAGCGCCGAGAGCGCGGCCCTGAGCCCCTCGTCGAATTGCGCCAGCACCTGCCTGAGGCGCAGCATCAGCGCGGTGTCGATAATGTCCTGCGAGGTCGCGCCCCAATGCACGTATTGCGCATGTTCTGGCGCCTGCATCAGATCCCGGAAGGCCGCGACCAGCGCCGGAACCGAGACGCCATTGGTGCCGGTCGCCTCGGCCAGACCGCTCGGGTCGATCTGCAGCTCGAGGCTGGCGCGATGGATCGCCCGGGCCGAAAGCTCGGGGATGATCCCGGCGCGGCCCTGAACCTGCGCCAAGGTGCCCTCCACGATCATCATCGCGCGGATCTCGGCGCTGTCGGAGAACAGCCGTCCGGTCTCGCCTGTGGGCACCAGCCGCCCCAGATGGGCACTGTCGAAGATCGAGGCCGCCATCCGCTCAGTCCCGCCGCCGCATCATGCCGCCACGCCCTGCGCACGCAGGAACCCGGTCAGGATCTCGGCATACTCTTCTGGCTTCTCGACACAGGGCAGGTGGCCGGTGCCGCGGATCAACCGCATCTCGGAGCCCGGCACCAGATCGCAGGTCTCGCGCACCAGGTCCGGCGGGGTCGAGCCGTCCTCGCTGCCCGCGATGCCCAGAAGCGGCAGCCGGAGGCCCGAGGTCGAGGAGATGAAATCCGTGCCAGCGATGGCCGCGCAGCAGCCCGCATAACCCTCGGCGGGCTGGCGTTCGAGCATGTTCTTCCAGAGGTGGAACTCGGCCGTCTCGCGGAACGGCGCGGCGAACCACCGCTCGAGGATGCCTTGCGACATCGCGGCGATGCCCTGGCTTTTGACCTGCGCGATCCGCTCGTCCCACATCTCGCGCGTGCCGATCTTGGCGGCGGTGTTCGACAGGACCACCGCGCGCACCAGGTCGAGCCGCTTGGCCGCCAGCCCCTGCGCGATCATCCCGCCGATCGACAGGCCCACGAAGATCGCGTCGCGCACGCCCAGCATGTCCAGGAGCCGCTCCACATCCGTCACCAGCGCGCCCATCTTGTAGGGCCCGCTCGGGCAATCGGACAGCCCGTGCCCGCGCTTGTCGTAGCGGATGAGCCTCAGACCTTTCGGCAGATGCGGCAGCACCGGGTCCCAGAGCCTCAGATCGGTGCCGAGCGAATTGGCGAAGACCACCGGCGCGCCGTCGGGATCGCCATCCACCCGGTAGTGCAGCCGCACCCCGTCAAGTTCCGCGATCTGCATGGCCCGCACCCCTCTTTGCCGTGGTCTCCCGCATCCTCTAGCCCGTGTCGCGGCGAAAGGGAACACGCGCGGCCCGGCGGCCGATTTCGCGCTGGAAACCACCGGCCCAAGCGCCTATTCACAGGCGTCACGACAGGCGACAGGAGGCTCCGATGGACGATCTGGTGAACAGCTTCATGACCGGCCCCGACGAAAAGGGCCGCTTTGGCGATTTCGGCGGGCGTTTCGTGTCCGAGACGCTGATGCCGCTGATCCTGGAACTCGAGGCGCAATACGAGCACGCCAAGACCGACCAGAGCTTCTGGGACGAGATGCAGGATCTCTGGACCAATTACGTCGGCCGCCCGAGCCCGCTCTACTACGCCGAGCGCCTGACCGAGCATCTCGGCGGCGCCAAGGTCTATCTCAAGCGCGACGAGCTGAACCACACCGGCGCGCACAAGATCAACAACGTGCTGGGCCAGATCATCCTCGCCCGCCGCATGGGCAAGAGCCGCATCATCGCCGAGACCGGCGCGGGCCAGCACGGCGTCGCGACCGCGACCGTCTGCGCCAAGTTCGGCCTGAAATGCGTGGTCTACATGGGCGCCCACGACGTGGAGCGCCAGCAGCCCAACGTCTTCCGCATGCGCCTTCTGGGCGCCGAGGTCGTGCCCGTCACCTCGGGCCGCGGCACGCTCAAGGACGCGATGAACGACGCGCTGCGCGACTGGGTCACCAATGTCCGCGACACGTTCTACTGCATCGGCACGGTCGCGGGTCCGCACCCGTACCCGGCCATGGTCCGCGACTTCCAGTCGATCATCGGCAAGGAAGCGAAAGAGCAGATGATGGCCGCCGAGGGGCGTCTCCCGGACACCATCATCGCCGCCATCGGCGGCGGCTCGAACGCGATGGGCCTCTTCTACCCGTTCCTCGACGACACCGAGGTCTCGATCATTGGCGTCGAGGCCGGCGGCAAGGGCGTCAACGAGAAGATGGAGCACTGCGCCTCGCTCACCGGCGGGCGCCCAGGCGTGCTGCACGGCAACCGCACATACCTTCTGCAGGACGATGACGGCCAGATCCTCGAGGGCTTCTCGATCTCCGCCGGTCTCGACTATCCCGGCATCGGCCCCGAGCATGCCTGGCTGCACGATATCGGCCGCGCCGAATATGTCGCGATCACCGACAAGGAGGCGCTCGAGGCCTTCCAACTCTGCTGCGAGACCGAGGGCATCATACCCGCGCTCGAGCCCTCCCACGCGCTGGCGCATGTGATGAAGATCGCGCCTAAGCTGCCCCGCGACCACATCATCTGCATGAACATGTGCGGCCGGGGCGACAAGGACATCTTCACCGTCGCCAAGGCGCTCGGCGTCGAGATGGGCTGAGCGACAGCTCCATAAACTCAGGTTTAGGCCCGCGGACCAGGGGTTTACGCGGGCCTCCCTAAACCGCTCCTCTATAGCCGGACCCCGATTGTGGGGGTCTCATGACACCACGACGGGGCCGCGCCCGACGCATGTGCCCCACGCGTGTCACTGAGAGGAGACAGACCCATGAAAAGACCCTTCCTGCTCGCCACAGGGGCGCTGATGCTCAGCGCCACCCTGGCCACCGCCGATGCGTTCAGCGACCAGATCGTCGCGGACCTGACCTCCAAGGGCTTCGGTTTCATCGAGATCAAGAACGGCGTCAGCCAGACCAAGGTCGAGGCCGTGCGCGGCGACCGCAAGGTCGAGGTCGTCTACGACCGCTCCACGGGCCAGATCCTCAAGCAGGAATGGGAAGCGGCCGGCGACGATGCCGGGCGCTCCGGCGTCCAGGTGCGCTCCGAGAACCGCGACTTCCTCGACGGGGATGACAGACGCGGCCGGGACGACGATGATGACGACGATGACGATGATGACGACGACGACGATGATGATCGCGATGACGATCACGGCGGTCGCGGCGACGACGATGACGACGACGACGATGATGATGACGATGACGACGACCGGGACGATGATCGTGACGACGATGATGACGATGACCGCGGTCGCGACGATGATGACGATGACGACGATGACGATGATGATGACGACGACCGTGGCGGACGCGACCGGGACCGGGATCGTGACCGCGGAGGCGATGACGACGACGATGATGACGACGACGACTGACCTCTGGCAGGGCAGGCCATGAAGCGCCGCGCCTTCCTGTTGGGCACATTGGCGCTCGCCGCAGCCGGGTCACCGGCTGCGGCGCAGGACGCGACCGAACAGGTCGTGCGCCAGTTGCGCCAGCAGGGCTTCAACAATTTCCGCATCAGCCGCACCTGGCTCGGGCGGATCCGGATCGTCTCGACCAGCCGGATCGGGCGGCGCGAGGTGATCCTCAACCCGACCACCGGGGCGATCCTGCGCGACTATATCGACCGCAGCGATGACCGCGACGACCGCTCGGGCAGCCGGGAGGATCGCGACGACCGGGACGACCGCGACGACGATCGCGATGACCGGGACGACGATCGCGACGATGACGATGACCGCGACGACCGGGACGATGATCGCGATGATCGCGACGACGACCGGGATGACGACCGCGACGATGATCGCGACAGCTCCGGTCGCGGATCGGGGCGCGACGACGACGACGATGACGACGATCGCGACAGTTCCGGCTCCGGATCCGGGCGCGACAGCGACGACGATGACGATGACGACGACTGACCCCTCGGATCCCGGCCTGTGAAGGTCTGGCTCGGCTTCTCCCTGCTTCTGGCGCTGCAGATCGCCTGCGCGACCTTCTTCCTGTGGGAGTTCCTGTCGAGCCTCCTCGGCCTCCGGGCCGAACCGATTTCCTGGGCGCTGTACGAGATGATCGAGATCGGCGCCGCGCTCGGCCTCATCCTCGGCGTGATCGCCACGGCGCTCCTTCTGGCCTGGAGCCTGCGCGCCCGCCACCGCGCCGAGGAGAGCCTGCGGCTCGCCTCCGGCGCTTTCGGCGAGCTGATCGAGGACCGATTCGACGAATGGGGCCTGACGCCCGCCGAGCGCGACGTCGCGCTCTTCTGCATCAAGGGGCTCTCGACCGCCGAGATCGCGACGCTGCGCCAAACCTCGGAAGGAACGGTCAAGGCGCAGACCAACGCGATCTATCGCAAGGCCGGCGTGACGGGTCGCCCGCAGCTTCTGTCGCTCTTCATAGACGCCCTGATGGACGGCCCGCTGACCTCACCGGCGCGCGACGACGCGGCCTGATCCGGTCCGCCTGGGGCCGATCCGGGATTTGTACAAATCACGCCGGAAAACCGCAGACCGCGTACAAAACAGGGGGTCGAATTGACGGGTTTGTACCTTCTTCTTGCCCATGGGCAAGTTTCAGATCGCGTGCGCCTCGAGGATATGCAGCGGCACGATGTCCAGCGCGCGGATATGCGTGGCCTCCAGATCGACCTTCGGCGCGCAGCCCTCATCCTGCGCCTGCAGGAAGCGCGCCGCGCAAAGACACCAACGATCTCCGGGTCTTAGTCCGGGAAAGCGGAACTCGGGCCGGGGCGTGGAGAGGTCGTTTCCGACATATTTCGAATAGGCCAGGAACTCCGCCGTCATCACCGCGCAGACCGTGTGGCTGCCCTGATCCGCCGCGCAGGTATTGCAATGCCCGTCCCGGAAAAACCCAGTCAGGGGATCGGAGGAGCACGGTTTCAGGTCGCCCCCGAACACGTTGATCTCAGGGTCTTTTTCCATCACCGAAACCGATCCGCAAGTTTCTGGAGGGGCGAGCGCGTGTCCTCTGCCGAAGGGCTCTCCGCCGCGGGCTCCCGCGCCGCCTGAGGCGCCTCGGTCGCCTTGCCGCGCCCCTCGTTCCGGGGCGGGCTGACCCGGAGCGCCACCTTGTTCATGAACCCCGCCGCATCGCCCTCGGCCAGCGCCGGGGCCCCGTCCGAGATGCCGCGGAGCAGGTCGTCGAGCCACTCCTGCTCCGCCTTGGCGAAATCGTGCAGCACGTAGCCCGAGACCAGTTCCTTGCGCCCGGGATGCCCGATCCCCATGCGCACGCGCTGATAGCTGTCGCCCACATGCGCGTGCAGCGACCGGAGCCCGTTATGGCCCGCATGCCCGCCGCCGGATTTCACCTTGAGCCGCCCCGGCGCGAGGTCGAGCTCGTCATGGAAGACGCAGATATCGGGCGTGTCGATCTTGAAGAAGCGCGCGGCCTCGCCGACCGCCTGGCCGGAGCGGTTCATGTAGGTCGCGGGCTTCAGGAGCAGCACCTTCTCCGAGCCCAGACGCCCCTCGGCCACCTGACCTTGAAACCGGCTCTTCCAGGGCCCGAGCCCGTGATCCTCGGCGATCCGGTCGAGCGCCATGAAGCCGATATTGTGGCGATGTCCGGCATAGTCGCGCCCGGGATTGCCCAGCCCCACGAAGAGTTTCATGTCCCGCTCCCTGTCGTTCCGCCCAGAGATAGGCGAGCCTGAGCGCCAACGCAAACGGCCCCGCCGATGGGGCGGGGCCGTCGCGTTTCCCTGAACCGGGATGCCGGGATCAGTTGCCCTCTTCGGGCTCTGCCTCGACGGTCTCGTCGGTCTGTTCGATGACCTCGGTCTCGGCGGGCTCTTCGTCCTCGTCGCCGGCGGCCAGAAGGCCGGACGGAGCAGAGACGTTGCAGATCGCGAAGTCGCGGTCGATCGTCGGCTTCGCGCCTTCGGGCAGCGTCACCTGACTGATCGAGATGTTGTCGCCGATCTCGAGCGCGGAGATGTCGACGGTGACCTTCTCGGGGATGTCACCCGCGGTCACGATCAGCTCGATCTCCGGACGGATCACGGTGAGCACGCCACCCTTCTGGATGCCGGGCGAGGTCTCTTCGCCGACGAACTCGACGGGGATGAAGAGGTTGATCTTCGAGGTCCGGCGCAGGCGCATGAAATCGACATGCGTGGGCAGGTCCTTGACGATGTCGCGCTGCACGTCGCGGCAGATCACGCGCACGTCGTCCTGGCCGTCGACCTTCATGTTGAAGAGGGTCGACTTGAAGCGTCCGGCCTTGAGCTTCTTCAGAAGCTCGTTGAACGGGATCTGGATGGGAAGCGGGTCGGCGTCGCCGCCGAATACGATGCCAGGAACCATGCCGTCACGACGGGCTTGACGAGCGGCGCCCTTGCCTGTCCCCGTCCGTTCCTGGGCGTGAAGATCAGGAATTTCTTCAGCCATTTTAAGTCTCCATTAGCTGGGTGGGGTGCCTCCAAGGCTGTCACCCCGTCACGAAGCCCGCGCGATAGACTGGATCGGCCGCCTTGGCAAGGGCCGAACGCCGCTCCGGGCTGCGAGACCGCTCTCTGATCCGCGACTGGTGCTACGACATTAGCGGTCAGGTCTGAAGATGGCGTGTGTCGACCGTGCGCGCGGGGCAGGGGGCGGAGGCGCCCCGGGAGGCGCAAGCCGGGAGGTCCAAGGACTTGGGGCTTGATTTTTACATCCGCTCGCGACAAAAGTTTTACATCTGTAAATTTACTGGGAGGCGCGTGTGGTCGGAATGGGAAAGGATGCGGGGGGCGCCGAGCGCAAGCCGCGCATCCACACGATGGAGCAGCTCTCCGCCGAGATCGGCGTGTCGCGTCCGACGCTGTCGCGCTACTTCCAGGATCCGGCCAAGGTCAGCCGGTCGTCGGTCGAGCGGATCGAGCGCGGGCTGGAGCGCGTCGAGTATGTCCCGAACTTCTTCGCCACGCGTCTGAACCGGAAGTCCACGGGCATGATCGGCGTGATCATTCCCTACCTCAACGACCTCTTTTTCACCAAGCTCATGCAGGGCATCGAGACCGCCGCGATGGAGGCCGGGTTCACCGTCATCACCCAGTGCTCCCACGCCGATCCGAGGGTCGAGGCACGGGCGGTCGAAACCTTCATGTCGATGAATGTGGACGGCGCGATCGTGGCGCCTCTCGGCAATCAGACCAATACCGAGGCGCAGGAGCGGCTGGATCGACGGCTGCCTTACGTCTTGGTTGACACGCGACCTAAGCCATTGATGCACGTGGATTATGTCGGGACCGCCCATGCCGAAAGCATGCGTCTTATCCTGAATTACCTGACCCGCGTGGGGGAGCCTCCGGTCTTCCTGGCCATGCCCCGCGTGAACTTCAACGCCTTCCAGCACGAGCAGATTTACCTCGAGGCGATGGCCGAGAAGGGGCTCGAGCCGCGCATCATCGGGACCGAGCTGATCGCCGAGGGCTGGCACTACGAGGCGCATGGCGAGGCGGCGCTCAGCGCCTTTTTCGCCCGGGGCGATTTCACCGAAAGCTCGATCCTCTGCGCCAATGACCGGGTCGCCATCGGGGCCTTGCGCGCCGCCGCGCGACACGGGCTGTCGCCGGGCAGCCAGAGGCGGGGAGGCTTGCGGATCGCGGGGCATGACGACTATCCGCTCTGCCCCTTCACGGTGCCCGCGCTGACCACCGTCGCGCAGGATCTCGACGCCATCGGGCGGGCCGCGGTGGACCGGGTGATCGCCAAGATCGCGGGGCAAAAATCCGAGTTCGACCACTCGGTGGAATTGTTTCCTGGGACGCTAAAAATTCGTGAATCGGCCTGAGGTGGAAACAATGCTGCGCCGCAGAGAGGTTTCCGGAAACAATTTTCGTTGACGTGTGCCCTGTTTCGCCCTAGTTTTGACACGCGTAAACGCAAAAACGGGAGGAACCTATGACGTCCACGCGCACCCTTATGGGGTCGGCCGCATGCCTCGGTCTGGTCTTCGGTCTCGGCACTGCCGCCGCCGCCGCAGAGCTGACCATCGCCACCGTGAACAACGGCGACATGATCCGCATGCAGGGCCTGACCGACGATTTCACCGAAAAGACCGGCCACACCGTCGAATGGGTCACGCTTGAGGAGAACGTGCTGCGTCAGCGCGTCACCCAGGATATCGCCGCACAGGGCGGCCAGTTCGACATCATGACCATCGGCATGTATGAGACGCCGATTTGGGCCGCTCAGGACTGGCTCGTCGCGCTCGACGACCTGCCCGAGAGCTACGATGCCGACGACATCCTGCCCGCCATGCGCGCAGGTCTCAGCCATGACGGCACGCTCTACGCGGCACCGTTCTACGGCGAGAGCTCGATGGTGATGTATCGCACCGACCTGTTGGAAGCCGCTGGCATGGAAATGCCGGAAGAGCCGACCTGGTCCGACATCGAAGCCGCCGCCGAGGCGATGACCGACAAGGACAACGAGATCTACGGCGTCTGCCTGCGCGGCAAGGCCGGCTGGGGTGAGAACATGGCGTTCATCACCACCGTCGCCAACTCCTTCGGCGCACGCTGGTTCGATGAGAACTGGACGCCGCAGCTCGACAGCGAAGCCTGGTCGGAAGCGGTCAACTTCTACAACAGCCTGCTCGAGAACTACGGCCCTCCGGGCGCCTCGACCAACGGCTTCAACGAGAACCTCGCGCTGTTCCAGCAGGGCAAGTGCGGCATGTGGATCGACGCCACCGTGGCTGCGTCCTTCGTGACCAACCCCAGCGACTCGACCGTGGCCGACAGCGTCGGCTTCGCGCTCGCGCCGAACAAGGAAGGTGTCGAGAAGCGCGCGAACTGGCTCTGGGCCTGGGCCCTGGCGATCCCCGCCGGCACCCAGCAGGAAGAGGCCGCCAAGGAGTTCATCAACTGGGCGACCTCCAAGGAGTATCTCGCGCTCGTGGCCGAGAAAGAGGGCTGGGCGAACGTGCCTCCGGGCAGCCGCACCTCGCTCTATGAGAACGAGAACTACAAGGAAGTGCCCTTCGCGGACATGACCCTGCGCTCGATCAACGCCGCGGACCCGAACAACCCGACCGTCGAGGCGGTGCCCTATGTCGGCATCCAGTATGTCGCGATCCCGGAATGGGCGGGTATCGGCACCTCCGCGGGCCAGGAGTTCTCCGCCATGGTCGCGGGCCAGCAGTCGCCGGAGGAGGCGCTGTCCAAGGCCCAGACGATGGTCGCCGACGAAATGGAAGCGGCCGGCTACTGAGCCACTTCATCCGGGGGGCGGGACACCGTCCCCCGGATCTTGGTTATCCCGATTTGACCGATCAGGGCTGACCTGCGCGTGCGCCTCGACAGCGAGGGCGCCGAACGGAGGAGGAGACACCCATGGCCACCCAGCATTCCCGATCCGCCGCCCGCATCATGATGGCACCCGCCGTCATTTTGCTGCTCGGCTGGATGCTCGTGCCGCTGACGATGACGCTCTGGTTCTCGTTCCGGCAGTACCTGCCGCTGCGAGGCGGCGATCTGGGCGGCGTCGGGTTCGAGAATTACGTCCGCTTCGTCACCTCATCGGCTTTCTGGCCCAGCGTCCAGGCGACGCTGGTGATCGTGGGCGGTGTGCTCTTCATCACCATCATTTTCGGTGTGCTCCTGTCGCTGCTCCTCGACCAGCCGTTCTGGGGGCAGGGGGTCGTCCGGATCCTCGTGATCGCGCCCTTCTTCGTGATGCCCACCGTGTCGGCGCTGGTCTGGAAGAACATGTTCATGGACCCCGTGAACGGTCTTTTCGCGCATCTTTGGAAATTTTTCGGGGCCGAGCCGGTCTCATGGCTCTCCGAGGCCTCTCTCTTCTCGATCGTGCTGATCGTGTCCTGGCAATGGCTGCCCTTCGCGACGCTCATCCTTCTGACCGCGATCCAGTCGCTCGACAGCGAGCAGCTCGAGGCGGCCGAGATGGACGGCGCCTCGGCGCTGTCGCGCTTCGGCTACATCATCCTGCCGCACCTGAGCCGCGCGATCACCGTCGTGCTGCTGATCCAGACGATCTTTCTTCTGTCGATCTTCGCGGAGATCTTCGTCACCACGCAGGGCTCGTTCGGCACGCGAACGCTGACCTACCTCATCTACCAGCGCGTTCTCGAAAGTCAGAACGTCGGCCTGGGATCCGCCGGGGGCATCTACGCCGTCATCCTCGCCAACATCGTCGCGATCTTCTTGATGCGGATCGTCGGCAAGAACCTCGACGCCTGAGGAGGAGATAGACATGGCCCGTGCCGTCACCACCCGCCGCAAGGCGCTCACCACCATCGCCGCCTGGTCCGTCGGTCTCCTGATCTTCTTCCCGATCCTCTGGACCGTGCTGACGAGCTTCAAGACCGAAGCGCAGGCGATCTCGGACCCGCCGGTCTTCCTGTTCTTCGACTGGACGCTCGAGAACTACTCGGTCGTGCAGGAGCGCTCGAACTACATGCGCTTCCTGTGGAACTCGATCATCATCGCCGGTGGCTCCACGATCCTCGGCATCATCATCGCGGTGCCCGCGGCCTGGTCGATGGCCTTCGTGCCCTCGAAGCGGACCAAGGACATCCTTCTGTGGATGCTCTCCACCAAGATGCTTCCCGCGGTCGGCGTGCTCTACCCGATGTACCTGATCTTCATCAATCTCGGCCTCCTCGACACCCGGTTCGGCCTGACCATCGTGCTGATGCTGGTGAACCTGCCGATCATCGTCTGGATGCTCTACACCTATTTCCGCGAAATCCCGGGCGAGATCCTCGAAGCCGCGCGGATGGACGGGGCGACGCTGAAGGAAGAGATCCTCTACGTGCTCACGCCGATGGCGATCCCCGGCATCGCCTCGACGGTCCTTCTGAACGTGATCCTCGCCTGGAACGAGGCGTTCTGGACGCTCAACCTGACCGCCGCGAAAGCGGCGCCCCTCACGGCCTTCATCGCGAGCTACTCGAGCCCCGAAGGCCTGTTCTACGCCAAGCTGTCGGCCGCCTCCACAATGGCGATCGCACCTATCCTCATCATGGGCTGGTTCTCGCAGAAGCAGCTTGTCCGCGGCTTGACCTTCGGCGCAGTGAAATAAGGAGACCTTCGATGGGACGTATCACGCTTGATAAGGTTCAGAAGAAATTCGGCGATGTCGAAGTCATTCCGCCGCTGGACCTGACCATCGAGGATGGCGAGTTCGTTGTCTTCGTCGGCCCCTCGGGCTGCGGCAAGTCCACGCTTCTGCGGCTGATCGCGGGGCTGGAGGATGTCAGCTCGGGTGAGATCCGGATCGACGGCACCGACGCCACCGACCTGCCGCCCGCCAAGCGCGGCCTGGCGATGGTGTTCCAGTCCTACGCGCTCTATCCGCATATGAGCGTGCGCAAGAACATCGCGTTCCCGCTCAAGATGGCGGGTCTCGACGAGGCGGAGCGCAACAAGCGCGTCGAGCGCGCCGCCGATGTGCTGAACCTCACCGACTATCTCGACCGCCGTCCCGGCCAGCTCTCAGGCGGCCAGCGTCAGCGGGTCGCGATCGGCCGCGCCATCGTGCGGGAACCGGCGGCGTTCCTCTTCGACGAGCCGCTCTCGAACCTCGACGCGGCGCTGCGCGTCGGCATGCGGCTCGAGATCTCGGAGCTGCACGAGCGTCTGAAGACGACGATGATCTACGTGACCCACGACCAGGTCGAGGCGATGACCATGGCCGACAAGATCGTGGTCCTGCGTGCCGGCCATATCGAGCAGGTGGGCAGCCCGCTCGAGCTTTATCACAGCCCGCGCAACCTGTTTGTTGCAGGCTTCATCGGCAGCCCAAAGATGAACTTCATCGAGGGCGCCGAGGCCAAGAAGCACGAGGCCCAGACCATCGGCATCCGGCCCGAGCACATCACCGTCGGCGACGGCCCCTGGGAGGGCCGGGTCGGTGTCTCCGAGCATCTGGGCAGCGACACGTTCTTCCATGTCCACGACACCGGTCTCGCGGAGACGATCACCATCCGCGCCCCGGGCGAGGTCTCCTACAAGGCGGGCGATACTATCCGCCTGGCCCCGCAGGAGGACAAGATCGTCCGCTTCGACGGCAACGGGCTGCGCATCGCATGAGCCGACTGGACGGAAAGACCGCGCTGATCACCGGCGCGGCCCGCGGCATCGGACGTGCCTTCGCCGAGGCCTATATCGCCGAGGGTGCGCGCGTCGCCATCGCCGACATCGCCGCCGACCGGGTGCGCGAGACGGCGTCCGAGATCGGCGCGCATCCGGTGGTGATGGACGTGACCGACCAGGCCAGCATCGACGCCGGTGTGGCCGACACGGTCGCGGCCCTGGGCGGGATCGACATCCTGATCAACAACGCCGCGCTCTTCACCGCCGCGCCCATCGTCGAGATCACCCGCGAGGATTACGCCCGCGTCTTCGACATCAATGTCGGCGGCACGCTCTTCACGCTCCAGGCGGTGGCGCGCCACATGATCGAGCGCGGAGAGGGCGGCCGGATCATCAACATGGCGAGCCAGGCCGGGCGGCGCGGCGAGGCGCTGGTCGCCGTCTATTGCGCCACCAAGGCCGCGGTGATCTCGCTCACCCAGTCGGCGGGCCTGAACCTGATCCAGCACGGCATCAACGTGAACGCCATCGCGCCCGGCGTGGTCGATGGCGAGCATTGGGACGGGGTCGACGCCTTCTTCGCGAAATACGAGGGCAAGGCGCCCGGCCAGAAGAAGAAAGAGGTCGGCGAGAGCGTGCCCTTCGGGCGCATGGGCGTGGCCGAGGACCTCACCGGAATGGCGATCTTCCTTGCCACCGACGAGGCGCGCTACATCGTCGCCCAGACCTATAATGTCGATGGCGGACAGTGGATGAGCTGACGGCGTCGGTGCTGTCCGTCCACTGCCAGACCAACGAAAACCCCAAGGAGGCCCCGATGCCCGTCGCGCTTTCGAACCGGACCCTCGATCAGCTGCCGCCGGAGGTGCGCGTGCCGCGCTACGACCGGAGCACGCTCAAGCCCGGCATCGTGCATATCGGTCTGGGAAATTTCCACCGCGCGCATCAGGCCTGGTATCTGCACCGGCTGATGGACGAGGGGCTCGCCCAGGATTGGGCGATCATCGGCGCGGGCGTGCGCCCCGCCGACGCCCAGCAGCGCGAGCGGCTTCTGGAGCAGGACTGCCTGACCACGCTGATCGAGCTCGACCCCTCGGGCAAATCCGCCGAGGTGACGGGCTCGATGATCGGCTTCGTGCCGGTGGCCGAGGGCAACGCGCCGCTCGTCGCGCATATGAGCGACGCCCATATCCGCATCGTCGCGCTGACCGTGACCGAGGGCGGCTATTACCGCGACGCGGATGGCGGCTTCGACGCGGATCACGCCGATATCCGCCACGATGCCGAGACGCCCGATGCGCCGCGCACCGCCTTTGGCGCGATGGTCGCGGCGCTCCGCCAGCGGCGCGACGCCGGGACCGGCCCGTTCACCTGCCTCTCCTGCGACAACCTCCAGGGCAACGGTGACATCCTGCGCGCCACGGTCGTGGGTCTCGCGCGGCTCTCCGATCCCGAACTCGCCGACTGGATCGACGCCAATGCGAGCTTTCCGAACTCGATGGTCGATTGCATCGTGCCCGCGACCGGCCCGTCCGAACTGGCGCTCGCGCGCGAGTTCGGCATCGACGACAAGGCGCCGGTCACTCATGAGAACTTCCGCCAATGGGTCATCGAGGACGCGTTCTGCGCGGGGAGGCCCGATTGGGACAAGGTCGGCGCGACCTTCACCGACGATGTCCACGCCTTCGAGGCGATGAAGATCCGCATGCTGAACGGCGGCCACCAGATCATCGCCAATCCCGGCGAGATCCTCGGGATCGAGACGATCTCGGGCTGCATGGCGCATGAGGGCATCCGCGCCTTTTTCCGCAAGATCGAGGCCGAAGAGATCGCGCCCCATGTCGCCGCGGTGCCGGGGCGCACGCCCGAGGAATATCTCGACCTGATCGACCGCCGCTTCTCGAACCCCGAGATCCGCGACACCACCCGCCGCGTCGCCTTCGACGGCTCCTCGCGGCATCCCGGCTTCCTGCTGCCGACCATTCGCGAGGCGCTGAAGGCGAACACACCGGTCGAGGGGTTCGCCCTGAGCCAGGCGCTCTGGGCGCGGATGTGCGCGGGCACGCGCGAGGACGGCTCGACGATCGAGCCCAACGACCCTATCTGGGGCCAGCTGAACGCGGCAGCGCTCGAGGCCAGGGAGCGTCCCGCGGCCTGGCTGGAGCAGCGCGGGATCTACGGCGATCTGGGCAGTCATTCGGCCTTCGCCGATGCCTTCGCGCGCTGGCTCACCGATCTCTATGCCGAGGGCACGGAAGCGACGCTCGCGCGCTACGCCGGTTAAGGCGGCGCGCGAAAATCGCGCTCTAATCGTTTGAAAATAAAAGGCCCCGCGCGGATCGCGCGGGGCCTTTCGTTTGCGTGTCCGAACCGATCAGATCAGATCGAAGCGGTCGGCATTCATCACCTTGGTCCAGGCCGCGCCGAAATCCTCGACGAATTTCCCGGCATTGTCGTCCTGGGCGTAGAGCTCGACATAGGCGCGCAGCACCGAGTTCGAACCGAAGACCAGATCGGCGCGGGTGGCGGTCCACTTGGTCTCGCCGGTCTTGCGATCGCGGATCTCGTAGACGTTCTTGCCGGTCGGGTGCCAGCTATAGGCCATGTCGGTCAGGTTGACGAAGAAGTCCGTCGTCAGCGCCCCTTCGCGGTCGGTCAGAACGCCATGCGCGCTGCCGCCGTGATTGGTGCCCATCGCCCGCATGCCGCCCAGGAGAACGACCATCTCGGACGCGGTCAGACCCAGAAGCTGGGCCCGGTCGAGAAGGAGTTCCTCGGCCTCGACGATGTAATCGGCCTTCATCCAGTTGCGGAACCCGTCGGCGACCGGCTCGAGCACGTCGAAGCTCTCGGCATCGGTCTCTTCCGCGCTCGCGTCGCCGCGACCGGGGGTGAAGGGCAGGGCGATCTCGTGGCCCGCGGCCTTGGCCGCCTGCTCGACACCGACATTGCCCGCCAGAACGATCACGTCGGCGAGGCTCGCGCCCGCGTCCTTGGCGATCGGCTCCAGCACGCCCAGCACCTTGGCCAGACGCTCGGGCTCGTTGCCCTCCCAGTCCTTCTGCGGCGCGAGACGGATGCGCGCGCCATTGGCGCCGCCGCGCATGTCCGAGCCGCGATAGGTCCGGGCGCTGTCCCAAGCGGTCGAGACCATCTCGGAGAGCGTGAGGCCGCTGTCGGCGATCTTCGCCTTGACCGCGTCCACGTCCCATCCGGTCGGGCCGTTGGGGACCGGATCCTGCCAGATCAGGTCCTCGGCGGGCACGTCGGGGCCGACATAGCGGTTCTTCGGTCCCATGTCGCGGTGGGTCAGCTTGAACCAGGCGCGCGCGAAGGTGTCCTTGAAATACTCCGGATCGGCCATGAATTTCTGGCAGATCTCGTTGTAGACGGGATCGACCTTCATCGCCATGTCGGCGTCGGTCATCATCGGCATGCGGCGCTTCGACGGATCGGAGGCGTCGAGCGGCATGTCCTCTTCCTTGATGTCGACGGGCTTCCACTGCTTGGCGCCCGCGGGGCTCTCGGTGAGCTCCCATTCATGGCCGAAGAGCATGTCGAAATAGCCCATGTCGAACACGAGCGGGTTCGTCGTCCACGCGCCCTCGGGGCCGCCGGTGATGGCGTTCGAGGCCTTGCCGTCGAGGTTCGGGTTGAACCAGCCGAGGCCCTGATGCTCGACGCCCGCACCCTCGGGCTCGGCGCCCAGGGCATTGGCATCGCCGCCGCCGTGGCACTTGCCGACGGTGTGGCCGCCCGCGGTCAGCGCGGCGGTTTCCTCGTCGTTCATCGCCATGCGCTTGAAGGTCTCGCGCACCTGCTTGGCGGTCTCGGCCGGATCGGGATTGCCGTTCACGCCTTCGGGGTTCACGTAGATCAGGCCCATCTGCACGGAGGCGAGCGGGTTCTCCATGGTCGAGGGCTTCTCGACGGACTCGTAGCGCGTGTCGGACGGGGCCAGCCATTCACGCTCGGCGCCCCAGTAGATGTCCTTCTCGGGGTGCCAGATATCCTCGCGGCCATAGCCGAAGCCGAAGGTCTTGAGGCCCATCGTCTCGTAGGCGACGGTGCCCGAGAGGATGATCAGGTCGGCCCAGCTGACCTTGTTGCCGTATTTCTTCTTGAGCGGCCACAGGAGACGCCGCGCCTTGTCGAGGCTGGCGTTGTCCGGCCAGGAGTTCAGGGGCGCGAAGCGGATATTGCCGGTGCCGCCGCCGCCACGGCCATCCGCCAGGCGGTAGGTGCCCGCGGCGTGCCAGGCGAGACGGATCATCAGGCCGCCGTAATGGCCCCAATCGGCCGGCCACCACTCCTGGCTTTCCTGCAGGAGCGCCTTCATGTCGGCCTTGAGCCCGTCGTAATCCAGCTTCTTGACCGCGTCGCGATAGGAGAAATCCTTGCCCATCGGGTTCGTCTTGCTGTCGTGCTGGTGCAAGATGTCGAGATTGAGCGCGTTCGGCCACCAATCCAGCACGCTCGCCCCGGTTTCGGTCATGCTGCCATGCATCACCGGGCACTTGCCGCCTGTCGGCTGATCGTTCCCGTCCATGGGATCCTCCGTTTTAGAATGATTCTGAGGTGACCCTATCAAGCCGTGGCCATAATGAGAATTTGAGAATTCTTACCGAAGCGATAAGTTTTTCTCGTTGCCTTCAGGAGCTCCCATGGCCCGTGTCTCGATGCGCCACCTGCGCTATTTCCATGCCCTCGCCGAGCATCGCCATTTCGGTCATGCCGCCGAAGCCTGCGCGATTTCCCAGCCTGCGCTGTCGCTGCAGATCAAGGAGCTCGAGCAGGCGCTGGGCGCCACCCTGGTCGAGCGCGGCAACCGCCAAACTAGGCTGACCGGTCTCGGCGTCGAGATCGCCGAGCGGGTCCTATCCATTCTCGCCGCGGTCGACGAGCTGGAGGACGTTGCCCGGGCCCATGGCGGGGCGCTGAGCGGGCCGTTCCCTCTGGGCCTGATCCCGACGGTCGCGCCCTATCTCCTGCCGCAGATCGTGCGGCGACTGGCGGCGAGCCACCCGGGGCTCGAGCTGCACCCGCGAGAGGCGGTCACCCAGACGCTGCTCGACGGGGTCGGGCAGGGCGGTCTCGATGCCGCGATCCTGGCGCTGCCGCTCGACGATCCGGGGCTCACCGCCCGTCCGCTCTTCGAGGAGGAGTTCGTGCTTCTGCGCCCTGCCGCCGACGGCGGGCGCCCAGTGCCCGAGGCCAAGGACCTCGCGACGATGCGGCTTCTTCTCTTGGAAGAAGGGCACTGTTTCCGCGATCAGGCGTTGAGTTACTGCGACCTGGCCTCGGTCTCGCCGGGGCGGCATCTCGAGGCGAGCTCGCTCTCGACGCTGGTGCAGATGGTCGGCGCGGGCATGGGCGTGACGCTCATCCCCGAGATGGCGATCTCTCTCGAGACCCGCTCGGCCAATGTCTCGGTCGCGCGGCTGCCTGCTCCCGTGGCGACCCGTCAGATCGGGCTCGTCTGGCGGCGGACCAGCCCGTTCGGGCCGCAGATGGAGCAGATTTCCGAGGTGCTGGCGGATCTTGGGCCGCGCTAGCCGCGCGCCGCGTCAGCGCCGCCAGGCGGAGATCGCGTGAACGAGGGCCGCGCCCGTGGTGTAGACGGCGCTCCGCGCGGCGGCCAGCGGTTCGGCATAGTCCGCCATGACCGGCACGGGCAGGTCCTCGGGCGCGATGAGACCCAGAAGCGCCCGCGCGGCCTCGGTGCCGAGCACGGTGCCGGGGCCGATGCCGCGGCCGGAATAGCCGAAGATCGACAGGCTGTTAGGACCGGGGGTCGTGATGCGCGGCAAGTGATCCGAGGTCATCGCGATCCGGCCGGACCAGGCGTGTTCGAAGGGCTCATGGGCGAGCGCGGGGTAGAGCGCGGCGAGCTTGCGGCGCGCCCATCCCGCATGGACGCGGGCCGAGAGACCGCGCGCGTCTCCCATCCCCCCGAGGATCAGCCGTCCGCGCGCATCGCGGCGGATCGAGCACATGACGAGCCCGGTGTCCCAGCAGCCCTCGCCACCGGGGAGGATCGTCTCGGACACTTCCGGCGGCAGCGGCGCGGTGGCGAACTGAACGTAGGAGAGCGCCGCGAATTGTGGGCGCCTCGCGCGGGCTGCGCCCTCAGGATAGGCATTGGTCGCGATGAGCAGCTTGTCGGCGCGCACTCGACCGCCGGGGGTCTCGAGATGCCATGCCCCGTCATGGCGCATCGCGGTCACGGGGCTCCGGGCAAAGACCTGCGCGCCGCACCGGACGGCGGCGCGCGCGAGCCCATGGCAATAGGCGAGCGGCTGGATCGTCCCGGCGGCGGGGTTCAGCAGCGCGCCCGCGAAGCCGCGCGCACCGGTCCTGCGGTGGGTTTCCTCGGCATCGAGCAGTCTCAGCGCCGCGCCGCTCGCATTGCCCTGTCGCTGCCGGTCGCGGAGGTCGGAGAGCGCCGAGGGCGCATGCGCCAGGTGCAGCGTGCCGTTCCGGGTGGCCTCGCAGGCGATGTCCTCGCGGTTAATGATCTCGAAGACCCGGTCCGGCGCGGCCCCGAGCGCCTCGATCAGCCGCCGTCCTGCGGCCTCGCCCAGCCGTGAGAGGATGGTCTCGGGCGGCAGCCAGAGCCCGGCATTCACCAGCCCGACATTGCGGCCCGATCCGCCATGGCCGATCTCCTGCGCCTCCAGAAGCGCGACCGACGCACCCTGCCGCGCCGCTTCGAGCGCGGCAGCGGTGCCGGTGAAGCCGCCGCCGATGATGGCGAGATCGACCGTCACGTCGCGTGTCAGCGGCGGCGCCTCGACCGGGTCGGACAGGCTCGCCTCCCAAAGCCCGCGGCCGCTGTCAGTCGTCATCGGTGGCCCCGTCGGGCAGGGCTGTGCCGTGGCGGGCGTGGAACCGGCGCAGGTCGCTCTCGGAGGGGCGACGGCCGGTGAAGACCTCGACATAGCGGGCGACACGCCCGAAGCGCTGCGCGGGGTCTTCGGTGACCTGCATCGAGATATAGCCGATCTGCGTGTAGATCATCGTCAGCGCGCGGATCTCGGCCTCGGCGGGCGGATAGCCGAAGCGCGCGAACATCGCCTCGATCGCCGCCTGCCTGCGGGCGTCGGCCCGGTCGAGCCGCGCCTGCAGGCCCGCATCGTTGCGCGCCCAGTTGCGGATCGCGAGATCGAGCGGCCCGTCGAAGAGCGCAGGATCGAACCAGCAGTCGAAGAGATTCAGCACCGCCTCGGCGATGGTTTCGGCATAGGCCTCGCAGCGGGCGACGAGATTGCCGGTATTGGTGTCTTCCCAATGCCGGATCATCGCCTCGAGCAGCGCGTCGCGGTCCTTGAAATGCCAGTAGAACCCGGTGCGGGTCAGCCCGAGGCGCTTGGCGAGCGGCATGATCTTGACCGCCTCGACACCGCTTTCGGTCAGGACCTCGTAGGCGGCGGCGAGCCAGGCCTCTTCGGTGCTGCGGGCGAGGGTGGGATCCTGGATTGTCATGCACCTCGGATATCGCGACTTGACACATATGTCAATTGGCGCGACACGAGTGTTCACGGGCGGCTGACGCGCGCCCGAGTCGCCAGCCGGAAAGGATCGCGCATGTCGAAGGACCCGCTTCTCCAGCCCTACCAGCTCAAGCATCTGACGCTGCGCAACCGGATCATGACCACCAGCCACGAGCCGGCCTATCCCGAGGACGGGATGCCCAAGGACCGCTACCGCGCCTATCACGCCGAGCGGGCGAAGGCGGGGGTGGCCCTGGCGATGACGGCGGGCTCGGCGGCGGTGTCGCGGGACAGTCCGCCGGTCTTCAACAACATCCTCGCCTACAAGGACGAGGTGGTGCCGTGGATCCGCCACCTGACCGATGGCTGCCACGAGCATGGCTGCGCGGTGATGATCCAGCTCACCCATCTCGGGCGCCGCACCGGCTGGAACAAGGGCGACTGGCTGCCCTCGGTCTCGTCCTCGAAGCATCGCGAACCGGCGCATCGCGCCTTTCCGAAGCTGATCGAGGATTGGGATATCGAGCGGATCATCTCCGATTTCGCCGATGCCGCCGAGCGGATGAAGGAGGGCGGCATGGACGGGATCGAGCTACAGGCCTACGGGCACCTCCTCGACCAGTTCTGGTCGCCGCTCACCAACGACCTGACCGGCCCCTACGGCGCCGACACGCTGGAGAACCGCCTGCGCTTTCCGCTCGACGTTCTGGCGGCGGTCCGCAAGCGCGTGGGCGACGATTTCATCGTCGGGTTCCGCTACACCGCCGACGAGGCGCAGAAGGGCGGGATCAGCGCCGAGGAGGGCGTCGAGATCTCGAAGCGGCTGGCCGAGACCGGCCAGGTCGATTTCCTCAACGTCATTCGCGGTCGCATCCATACCGATCCGGCGATGACCGACGTGATCCCGGTGCAGGGCATGAAGAACGCGCCCCATCTCGATTTCGCGGGCGCGGTGCGCCGGGCGACCGGGATGCCGACCTTCCACGCCGCCAAGATCCCCGATGTCGCGACCGCGCGCCATGCGGTGGCCGAGGGGCTTCTCGACATGGTGGGCATGACCCGGGCCCACATGGCCGATCCGCATATCGTCAGGAAGATCGTCGAGGGCCGCGAGCACGACATCCGGCCCTGCGTCGGCGCGACCTACTGCCTCGACCGGATCTACCAGGCGGGCGACGCGCTCTGCCTGCACAACGCCGCGACCGGGCGCGAGCTGACCATGCCGCACGAGATCGCGCCCTCCGAAACGCCGAGGCGCGTGGTGATCGTGGGCGCCGGTCCCGCCGGGCTTGAAGCGGCGCGGGTCGCCGCCGAGCGCGGGCATGCCGTCACCGTCTTCGAGGCCGCCGCCGAGCCGGGCGGGCAGGTGCGCCTGACCGCGCAATCGCCACGGCGGCGCGAGATGATCTCGATCATCGACTGGCGCATGGCGCAATGCGCCGCCCGCGACGTGGAGTTTCGCTTCAGCGCCTGGGCCGAGGCCGAGGACGTGACCGCGATCGAGCCCGACGTGGTGATCGTCGCCACCGGCGGCATGCCCAATACCGAGCTCTACGAGAGCGGTCGCGAGGCCGCGCATGTCGTCACCGCCTGGGACCTGATCTCGGGCGACGTGAAGCCCGCGCAGCGGGTGCTGATCTATGACGAGGCGGGCGATCATCCCGCGCTTCAGGCCGCGGAACTGGCGGCGGCGGCTGGATCGTCGGTCGAGGTGATGACGCCCGATCGCAGTTTCGCGCCCGAGATCATGGGCATGAACCTCGTGCCCTACATGCGCGCGCTGCAGGACAAGGACGTGACCTTCACCGTCACGCGGCGGCTGGTCGACGTGCGCCGCGATGGCAACCGCCTGATCGCGGTGATCGGCACGGATTACAGCGATCACCGCTACGAGGCCGAATACGATCAGGTCGTGGTGAACTACGGCACGCTGCCGCTCGACGATCTCTATCACGAGCTGAAGCCGCTCAGTTCCAACGGCGGCGCGGTCGACCAGGAGGCGCTGATTGCCGGGCGTCCGCAGACCGTGAGCCGCAATCCCGAAGGGCAGTTCCAGCTCTTCCGGATCGGCGACGCGGTCTCGGCGCGCAACACCCACGCGGCGATCTACGATGCGCTTCGGTTGGTGAAGGATCTCTGAGCGGGGCGCGTCAGCCCCGGTGTTTCTCGCGCCGGATGCGATCGAGATAGCGCCGCTTCTCGCGCGAGAGCGCGTCGTCGTCGAGATCCGAGCGGTTGAGGGCGAGGAGCGTCTCGATCCCGTCGGCGGGCCGGACGTTCTGGCTTTTCGCCGGGACGAGGCCGTCCGGCGACACGCCCAGACTATCGAGCGCCACGGCGAGCGGGCCGAGGCCGTCCGACGCGGTGTCAATATCGACCGAGAGCGTCTCGGCCCGTGTCCCGAGCGCGGCGCGGGTCGCGGCGACGACCGCGTCGAGATCGGCGGCTGAGCCCAGGGCGTCGGCATAGTCCTCAAAGCTCTCGGTGATCCGGTTCGAGCGCAGGTTCTGCCAGTAGACGCTGCGCATCCACGGCTCCGGGGCGCGGGTGGTGAAGAAGACCGTCACTTGGGTCTCCGCAACGAAGCGCTGGGTTACCGCCTCGACAAGTGCGACCGCGAGCGCCGGAGTTTCGCCGTAGCTCCAGAGGCCCTTCCGACCGGGGATCGCTCCGGCCAGATGCTCGCAGGTGATCAGAAGCGGTCGCGCGTCCGAGATCTCGCGCAGCCGTTCAGCCAGCCGCTTGCGCACCCGCGCCAGAAGCCGCGGCGACGGCGCGAGCGACTGGCGGCGTGCGGCCGCAGCGACCTCGTCGAGATCCTCGGGCAGCAGGACCGACAGGCGATCCCCGAGCACGGCACGGTTCTCGGCCAGCGTCCTCTGCAGCGTCGTCGTGCCGGTCTTGTGAAAGCCCGGATGGAGGAGGACCTTCATCTCTGCGACCGGCCGGGATCAGGCCGCCGACACGCGCCAGATCACGTCGCCCACATCATCCGCCATCAGGAGCGACTTGCCATCCGCGCCGAGGGTGACGCCGACCGGGCGGCCATAGGCCTTGGTCTCGTCCTCGGACAGGAAGCCCCAGAGGATGTCGCGCGGCGCGCCGGACGGACGGCCGTTCTCGAACGGCACGAAGATCAGCTTGTAGCCGCTCAGGACAGACCGGTTCCACGACCCGTGCTGGCCGATCACCATGCCCGCGCCGAAGCCCGGGAGCGTGCCCTCGGGCATCCAGCAAAGCCCGAGCGACGCGGTATGGCCTCCGAGCGCGTAATCGGGCGTGATCGCCTGCGACACGAGGTCCGCGTCCTGCGGCACCCGGTCGTCGACGATCCGGTCCCAGTAGCAATAGGGCCAGCCGTAGAAGCCGCCCTCGGTAACGCTGGTCAGGTAGTCGGGCGGGGTCTCGTCGCCCAGACCGTCGCGCTCGTTGACCACGGTCCAGAGCGCGTCCGTCGAGGGCTCGAAAGCCATGCCGACCGGGTTGCGGAGGCCCGAGGCGAAGATCCGCGCCGCGCCGCTTGCCAGATCGAGCGCCCAGATGCAGGCGCGGCCCTCTTCGACCTCCATGCCGTCGTCGGCGATGTTCGACAGCGATCCGACGCCGCAATAGAGCGTCTTGCCGTCCGGCGACAGGAGAAGGCTGCGGGTCCAGTGGCCGTGCGGCTTGAAGCTGACGAGCGTCTCGCCGGGACCTTCGAGCCGGGTCGCGCCCTCGCTGTAGGAAAACGAGACGATGCCGTCGGTATTGCCGACGTAGAAGGTGCCGTCCTTCAGCGCCATGCCGAAGGGCTGGTTCTGGTTCTCGACGAAGACGTGACGCTCCTCGGCGACCCCGTCGCCATCGCCGTCGCGCCAGAGCGTGATCCGGTTGGCGCTGGGGCCGATGGCCTTGGCACGGCGCATGGTGGCCTGCTGGGCGCGCTGGAAAAGCGTGGTCGGGGGTGGCGCCTGTTCGGTCGCCTCGGCCACGAGCACGTCGCCATTGGGCAGAACCTCGATCCAGCGCGGATGCTGGAGGTCGCTGGCGAAGGCCTGAACCTTTAGGCCCGGGGCGGCGCTCGGGACATGGCCGGGCTCCCAGCCGGTGGCGGTCGGCATCTTCAGCGTCATGATGCCCTGGGCCCGCGCCGCGGGGATCGTGGGGCTGCTGCCCATCACGGCGGTCTTCGGCTCGGACATGCGGCGCAGCGCGGCGATGCCTCCGCCGACCACGGCTGCGACCCGTGCGAATGGTTCCATGACACTCTCCCTCTGCGGCTCCGGGCGCAGGCGCGCTGCGCGCTTTTCGCCTTTATGACCGAGAGCGCGGGCGGGAAAAACCCGGCAATCGGTGCGGCGGCCGCTAGGATGTGCGCTCGGTCGCGGAGAGGAGGCGTCGGGTGGCCCGCATCACCCGGGAGAGCACCGCGTCGATGCCGTCTTTCGCAGTGGCGCGGGTCATGGGCACCTCGAGCCCGAGGGGGAGGTCGTCCGGCAGGGCGGCAAGGAAGGCCGGAAGGTCGATCTGCCCGTCGCCCGGGGGCAGCCGTTCGGCGCGCGCGGCGTCGAGCAGCATCTCGGTCGAGTAGGCGGCATGGACGGGGGCGTCGCAGAGATGCGCCATGCGCAGCCGGTCGCGCGGGAGCGCGCGCAGCTCCTCGAGCGCGCTGCCCGAGCGGTCGAAATGCAGCGCGTCGACGAGGATGCCCAGTCCGGGTCCGGCCTCGGTCGCGATGCGGAGCGCCGTCGTTAGGTCGGGCACGACGGTCCAGGGGAAGAACTCCAGCGACAGGCCGAGATCGCGCTCGCTTGCCATCTCGGAAAGCTGCCCGAGGCGGTCGGCGAGCCGGGGCAGGTCGGGGTCGTAGGGGGCCGAGATCACCTCGCGCGCGCCAAGCTCCGCGCCCGCGTCCAGAAAGCCCTCCAGGGCGGCGAGGTCGATTTCGGGCGTGATCTTGACGAACTCGATGTCGCTGACCGCGATGCCGGTGGAGCCCAGCGCCGCTTTCGTCGCCCGAAGCGCCGCTCGGTCGTCCATCAGCGGGTATCCGGGGCTGGTGTCGGTGACGCGGATGAGCCGCAGTCCGACCGCGTCGAAGCCCGCGCGCGCCGCCGCCTCGATCAGGGCCGGGGGCGGCAGGTTGATGGCGGTCAGATGCGCAAGCGAGAGGCGGCGGGTCATGGGGCGGCTCCGGCGGCATCTCGGCCCGCGATGAAGCCGAAGGTGAGGGCCGGGCCGAGATTGATGCCGCCCGCCGGGTAGTGCCCGCCCATGACGCTCGCCATGTCGGTCCCGGCGGCATAGAGGCCCGGGATCGGTGCCGCGTCCGGTCCGAGTACGCGCGCCTGACCGTCGGTCTGGAGCCCCAAGAAGGTGCCGAAACTGCCGGGGATGACGCGCACGGCGTAGAAAGGCGCGGTCTCGAGCGGAGCCATGCAGGGGTTGGGCCCGACCGAAGGATCGCCCTGAAGCCGCATGTAGGGGCTCGTGCCGCGCCCGAAGGCGCTGTCCTCGCCGCGTCTTGCGTCGGCATTGTAGGTGGCGACGGTCTCTTGCAGCCGGGGCGGGTCGATCCCGCAGGCCTTGGCCAGATCGGCGAGGCTGCGCCCGGTCTTCAGATAGCCGCTCTTCAGCCAGGGCCCGATCGGAACCGGCGCGGGGCGCACGATGCCGAGCCCGTAGCGGCGCAGGAAGCGATGGTCGCAGACCAGCCAGGATTCGGGCGTGGCATCCTCGGGGATCGCGTCCAGCATCGAGCGGACATAGTCGTGATAGCCGAGGCCCTCGTTGCAGAACCGGCGTCCCGAGGCGAGGACGCCGATCACGCCGGGTTTCCCGCGGTCGATGATATGGGGAAAGACGCCGCGCGTGCCGTCGGGCCAGGTGACTTCGGAGACCGGACACCACGCGCCGGGAGACGCGAGGGTCTCCGCCGCCTGTCCGCCCGCGTCCTCGCCTATCCGAAGCCCGTCGCCCGAGGCGGTGGGCACGGCGAGGGTGGCGTGGGTCTCGGGATGCGGAAACGTCGCGGCGCGCCGGACCGCATCGTTCGGGAACCCGCCGCAGGCCAGGACGACGCCTCGGCGCGCGGCGATGCGCCGGGGGCCGTCGGGGCCGTTGACGGTGGCGCCGGTGATGCCGGTCGCTCCGGTCTCCAGCCGGGCGATGGCCGTCTCGGTCCTCAGCTCCACGCCCAGATCGAGCGCCGAGCGGATCAGCCGCGCGATGAGCGCGCTGCCGTTTCGGAGCTGCATGGCCCGCCCGTGCCGCGCGAGATCCCAGAGATGCCGGCCAAGCCGCCGGGCGACATAGGCGGCCGAGCGGGCCGAGCGCGTCGCCGACAGGAAGGCCTTGAGATCGGGGCCCGCCTGGATCGTCAGCCCCATGAAGCTCGTCTCCGGCAGGGGACGCCTCAGCCGCGCGATCTCGGGTCCGAGCGCGCGCCCGTCATAAGGTTGCGCGATGACGGAGCGCCCGCCGGTGCCCGCGCCGGGCTGGTGGCCGTAGGTGTCGGGAATGTGCAGGCCGGGATCGAAGCGCAGCGCCGTCTCGGTCTCGAAGAAGCCGACCATCTCGGGCGCGGCGTCGAGAAAGGCATCGACCAGTTCGGCGTTGAAATTGTTGCCGAGCACCGCTTCGAGATAGCGCCGCGGCTCGGCGCGCTCCTCGGAGATGCCGTGCCGCCGCGCGACCGGGTTTCGCGGCGCCCAGATCCAGCCGCCGGACCAGGCCGAGGTGCCGCCCAACACGCTGTCCTTCTCGACCACGATCACCTTGAGCCCGTGATGCGCGGCGGTCACCGCGGCGGCAAGCCCGGCCGCACCCGAGCCCGCAACGAGCAGGTCGCAGCCTTCGTCCCATGGGGCAGTCTCAGACGGCACCGATATCCTCCTGGTCTCACGATCCGCGCAGAGCGTCGGTCAGGACAGGGCGTAACGTCAAATGCTTGTTCTTGCCTTGGGGTAACATGATGTTAACCTCGCTCTCGAGGGAGGACGCGATGCCGGAAATGACTTTGCGGCAGATCGAGGTGATCCGTGCGGTCATGATGACCGGCACGATCAGCGGTGCGGCGGACATGTTGAACGTCTCGGCCCCCGGGATCAGCCGCCTCGTCAAGCATACCGAGGAATCGCTCGGCATCCGGCTCTTCGAGCGCAAGGCGGGGCTCTTCACGCCCTCGGTCGAGGCGAGCCGCGTCTTCGACCAGCTGCGCGAGGTCTACAAGGGCGTCGAGAACCTGCAGCTTGCGGTCGGCACGCTCCAGAAGGGCGAGGATGTGCGGCTGGCCTTCGCGACCGCGCCCTCCATCGCGCAATTCATCGCCGCGCGGGCGCTGAGGAGCGTTCGCAACCGGTATGACTATCTTTTCGTCGACATGAACGTGCTGAAGATCGAGGAGACGGTCGACTATCTCCTGCTCGAGCGCGGCGAGTTCGTCATCATGAGCTCCGCCGTCGAAAATGCCGCCATCGAGAACGAGGAGATCGGCGAGGGGCGGCTGGTCGTGGTGCTGCCCGAGGGGCATCCCCTGGCCCGGAAACACGTGATCTCGGCGACGGATCTTGCGAGCGAGCCGCTGATCGGCGTCGATCCCGCCGATCCTTACGGCGCGCTTCTCGCCCAGCCCTTCGTGCGCGCGGGCGTATCGGTTCCGCACGCGATGCGCGGGCGATTTGCGCAGACGGTGGTGAGCCTTGTCCGGCACGGGCTCGGGGTCGCGGTGATCGACGAGTTCTCGGTGGCCGAGGTCTACATGCCGGGGCTCGAACGCCGCGCGCTGGCCGAGGATGTCCGGGTCAAGAGCTTCGTGGCGCGCAAGAAGGGCCGGGTGCTCTCGGGCTTCGCCGAATACGCCATCGCCCAGTTCCAGCGCGAGCTCGGAAAGGCCGTCGCGGGACGGCCCTGGTCGCGGATCGAGAAATAACATGACGTTAATGAATGCGAAAAACAGGTATTTGACGTTAAGGTCCTGGAGCGGCAGTTATGAGGGCACCGGTTGGCATCTTTGTCGGCCACATGACGCAATTTGAGGGAGGAGACCCATGAAGCGGATCATTATCGGCGCGCTTGGCGCCTTTGCACTGACGGCCACCGCGGCTGTCGCGGAATACCCCGAAAAGGAAATCCAGGGCATCATCCAGTGGGGGGCCGGTGGCTCCACCGACACGGTGATGCGCTCGGTCACGCCCCATGCCGAAGAGGCGCTGGGCGGCACCGTGGTCATGCAGAACATGACCGGCGCCGTGGGCGCCATCGCGCTCAATCACGTGGCGGGCTCGCCCGCGGATGGCTACACGCTCCTGATGGGCGCGGAAAACCCGATGCTCTACAAGGTGATGGGCCTCGGCGAAAAGGATTACAGCGAGTTCACCCCGATCTCGATCCTGGCCCGCGGCACGCCGATCCTGGTGGCCAATCCCGACGCGCCCTTCAACGACTATGCCGAGATGATGGCCTATATCGGCGAGAACCCCGGCGAGGTGAAGTTCGGCTCGACCGGACCCGGCGGCCTGCCGTCGGTCGTGACCGCGATGATCTCGACGGTCGAGGGCGGTCTCGACGTGACGGCCGTGCCCTATGACGGCGACGGCCCGGCGCTCACCGCGCTGCAGGGCGGGGCCATCGACGTGATGCCCGCGGTGCTCGGCGCCGCGATCGAGGGCATCCGCGCGGGCAACATCAAGCCGCTCGCGATCTTCGACGTGGAAGCCAGCGACAAGCTGCCCGACGCGCCGATCGTGACCGATTTCAACGAGGCCTACAGCACCTACCTGCCCTGGGGCCCGTTCTTCGGTGTCTTCGTTCCCAAGGACACGCCCGAGGATGTCGTCGCCAAGCTGTCGGACGCCTATGCCAAGGGTGCCGAGCACCCGGATTTCATCCAGCTCATGGATGACCGCGGCTTCACCATGATGGCGATCTACGGTGACGAGGCGGAAGCCTTCCTCAGCAAGTGGCAGCAGGGCACCGCGTGGCTCCTGCAGGACGCCGGTCTGACCAAGACCTCGCCCGAAGAGTTCGGGATCGCGCGTCCGGGAGAGTGAGCTCCCTCGGCCGGCCGCCGCGACGCGGCCGGCACCCTCCGGGCGCTGCATTTCCCAGCGAAGTGCAGCGCCCGATCAATTCAGGGCCAGGGAGGAGACCATGGACCCAATCGATCCAGACCATCACGACGGGGCGTCCGACGCGGTGCCGGGCGGCATCGCCGACAAGCGGCGGCCGGGAGAGCTGGTCTTCGCCGCCTTCCTCGTGGGTGCCTCGCTGTTCCTGCTCTGGAGCGCCTACGGCATCGAGAATCCCTTCGGTCCCAATGGCCTGTCCTCGCCACGCTCGATCCCGATGGCCACGACGCTGGTGATGGTGATCTCGGCGGCTGCGGTCCTTCTCAAGACGGCCAAGCTGCCGCTCGACCGGACCGAGACGGTGGCCAAGGACATCCTGCCGCCGGTGGTCCTGATCTTCGGTGTCCTGCTGATCCTCTACGGGATCGTGCTGCGGCCCCTGGGCTTCCTGCCGACCTCGGCGATCTTCCTGATCGCCTGCATCAAGATCCTCGCCAAGCGTGGCTGGCTCTGGACCCTCGCGGTCTCGCTTGGCAGCCTGTTCGTGATCTGGCTGATCTTCCGCATCGTCTTCAGCGTGCTCATGCCCTCGGGCATCGTGCCCGAAGCCGAGCTGATCCAGCTCTTCCGCGGCACCGGCGCAGGGGAGGCCGCCCAATGACCGCGCTGATGGATTTTCTCACCGTCTTCTCGCAGCCGCAGCTCCTGCTGCTCGTGGGGCTCGGCACCTTCGCGGGCGTCTATGTCGGCGCGATCCCGGGGCTCTCGGTCACCATGGCCGTGTCGATCCTGATCTCCTTCACCTTCTCCTGGGATGTCTACCCGGCGATCTCGCTGATGATCGGCATCTACATGGGCGGCGTCTACGGAGGCTCGCGGACGGCGATCCTTCTCAACATTCCCGGTGCGCCCTCGGCCATCGCCACCGCGCTCGACGGCTATCCGATGGCCCAGCGGGGCGAGGCCGGAACCGCCATCGGCGTCACCACGGTGATGTCCTTCATCGGCGGCTTCGTCGGCATCGGCGTTTTGGCGCTGGCGGCGCCGCTCGTGTCGGATTTCGCACTGGGCTTCCAGCCGCGCGACTACATGCTGCTGGCGATCCTCGGCATCCTCCTGGTCGGCTCGCTGAGCCAGGGCAGCCTCGTCAAGGGCATCTTCGCCGGTGCGCTCGGCATCGCCATCGGCGCGGTCGGTCGCGACCCCCTGACCTTCGCGGAGCGTTTCACCTTCGACTTCCAGCTTCTCGAAGGCGGCATCTCCTTCATCGCGGTGATGATCGGCATGTTCGGCGTCTCCGAGGCGCTTCTGCAGCTTCACCATGTCGACAAGGACGCGGTGCGCCAGAAGATCAGCCGCATCGTGCCCTCGCTCGCCACCGTCAAGAAGCACCTGCCGCTGTCGCTCCAGACCTCGACCATCGGGGTGACCATCGGCGCGTTGCCCGGCACCGGAGGCGATATCGCGGCGCTCATGGCCTATGACCACGCCAAGCGCGTCACCAAGAACCCCGAGCGTCCCTTCGGCGACGGCGCGATGGAGGGGCTCGTCGCCCCCGAGACCGCCAACAACGCGGCCGTTGGCGGCGCCTTCATCCCGATGATGACGCTTGGCATCCCGGGCGACGCGGTCACCGCGATCATGATCGGCGCGCTCTTCATCCACGGGCTGAACCCCGGGCCGATGCTGATGATCGACCAGCCGGACATGTTCTGGTTCATCGTCGGCTGCCTTGTCACCGCCAATTGCTTCATGCTGCTTTTCGGCCTGACCGGCATCAAGCTCTTCACCAAGATCGTCGAGATGCCGCGCAGCGTGCTGATCCCGCTGATCATGCTCCTGTCGATCGTCGGCGCCTACGCGGTGAACAACTCGATCACCGATGTCTACTGGATGCTGGGCTTCGGCGTCTTCGGCTACTTCATGCGCCATTACGGCTATCCGCTGGGGCCGGTGATCCTCGGGGTGATCCTGTCGCGGCTTCTGGACGACAACTGGCGCCGCGCCATCATCTCCGAGCGCGAGGACCTGGGACGGTTCTTCGAAGGCATCGTCACGAGCCCGCTGTCGCTGGTGCTCCTGGTGTCGGTGATCCTGATCTTCGCGTCGCAGACACCGTTCTGGGCCAAGGCCAAGGCGCGCGTCTCCAGCAAGGGAAAGACCCAGTCATGAGCGAAGCACCCGACCTCAAGCTCGGCCTGATCGGCGACAATATCGCGCGCTCCCGGTCGCCGCTCCTGCACCGGCTCGCCGGATGCCAGAACGGGATGACCGTGACCTATGACCGGTTGATCCCCAAGGACATGGACGAGGAGTTCGACGATGTCTTCGACGCCTGTGTCGGGCGCGGCTATCGGGGCATCAACGTGACCTATCCCTACAAGGAGCGCGCGGCGCGCAAGGTCTCGGTCGACGATCCGCTGGTGCGGGCCATCGGCGCGGTGAACACCGTCTTGTTCGAGGCCGACGGACCGAAAGGGCAGAACACCGATTACACCGGCTTCATCGCCGGCTATCGCAGCGTCCGGGGCGAGACGCCCCCGGGCATCGCCTGCCTGATCGGCACGGGCGGCGTCGGTCGCGCGCTGGCCTTCGGTCTGGTGGCGCTCGGGGCCGAGGAGATCCGGCTCGTGGACCGCGACGAGGCCAAGGCCAGGGCCCTGGCCGACGATCTGCGCGCGGTGCCCTCGGCGCCTGCGGTCACGGTCCATGCGGAGGCGACCGAGGCGGCGCGGGGCGCCACCGGTCTTCTGAACGGCACGCCGGTCGGCATGGTCGGCTATGGCGGCACGCCCTTGCCGCGCGACGCGATGGAGGGGGCGGACTGGGCCTTCGACGCGGTCTACACCCCGGTCGACACCCAATTCCTGACCGATGCCGAGGCCTCCGGCCTGACGGTGATCTCGGGCTACGAGCTGTTCTTCTACCAGGGCGTTCATGCCTGGGCGCATTTCTCCGGCCTGCCGCTCGACGAGGCGCAGCTCCGGGCCGACCTACTGGAGCAGGGAGAAGCGGCATGAAGACCTCGATCGCCACTGTCTCGATCTCGGGCAACCTGCGCGAAAAGCTCGACGCCATCGCCAAGGCCGGCTTCGACGGGATCGAGATTTTCGAGCAGGATTTCGTCGCCGCCACCGGCTCGCCGCGCGAGATCGGCGACATGATCCGCGACCACGGGCTGGAGATCACGCTCTTCCAGCCGTTTCGCGATTTCGAAGGGCTGACCGGCGACGCGCGCAAACGCGCCTTCGAGCGCGCGAAATACAAGTTCGACACGATGAACGAGCTCGGCACGGACCTGATGCTGGTGTGCTCCTCGGTCCATCCCGAGGCGCTGGGCGGCATCGACCGCGCCGCCGAGGATTTCCAGGAGCTGGGCGGGTTCGCCGAGGCGAACGGCATCCGGGTCGGCTACGAGGCGCTCGCTTGGGGGCGGCATGTCAACGACCACCGCGACGCCTGGGAGATCGTGCGCCGGGCGGATCACCCGTCGATCGGGCTTATCGTCGACAGCTTCCACACGCTCGCCCGCAAGATCGATCCCGACACGATCCGCCGGGTGCCCAGCGACAAGATCTTCTTCGTCCAGCTGGCCGATGCGCCGCTGATCGACATGGACCTGCTCTACTGGTCGCGGCATTTCCGGAACATGCCGGGCGAGGGTGATCTGGCGGTGACCGACTTCATGCGCGCCGTCGCCGCCACCGGCTATGACGGACCGATCAGCCTCGAGATCTTCAACGACCAGTTCCGCGGCGGCCGTCCCGAGGGGCTCGCGCTCGACGGCTATCGCTCGCTCGTGGCGCTGATGGACGATGTCCGGCGCGTCGAGCCCGATATTTCCATCGCGGTGCCGGACATTCCTCCGCGTATCTCGGTGAACGGCGTCGCCTTCATCGAGTTCGCGACCCAGGGCGACGAGGCCGAGGCGCTGGCCCGCGTCCTTCACAGCATGGGCTTTGCGCATGTTGGCGATCACATCTCGAAGCGCGTGGCGCTCTGGCAGCAGGGCGAGATCAGGGTGATCCTGAACCGCGAGACGACGGGCTTCGCCAGTTCCGCCTTCGCCACGCATGGCACCGCGATCTGCGACGTGGGCCTGAAGGTCGAGGATGCCGGCGCGACCACGCGCCGGGCCGTGGCGCTGGGGGCCGCGCCCTTCGACCAGCCGGTTGGTCCGGGCGAGCTCGACATCCCCGCGATCCGCAGCGTCGGCGGCAGCGTGATGCATTTCATCGACGACCGCAGCGATCTGTCCGATGTCTGGTCGATCGAGTTCCGCGCCTCGGAGGATGACGGGACGCCGGGCGCGGGGCTCAGCCGCATCGACCATGTCGCCGAGACGATGAACTACGACGAGATGCTGAGCTGGTCGCTCTTCTACACCTCGATCTTCGACATGACCCGCACGGCGATGGTCGACGTGGTCGACCCGGACGGGCTCGTGCGCAGCCAGGCGATCAAGACGCCCTCCGGTGCCGCACGGATCACGCTGAACGGGGCCGAGACGCACCGAACCCTCGCGGGAAGCTTCCTGGCCGACAGTTTCGGCGGCGCGGTCCAGCATGTCGCCTTTGCGACGGACGACGTCTTTGCGACGGCGCGCCGGACGGCCGAGGCGGGCTTCGCGCCGCTGCCGATGACCGACAATTACTACAGCGATCTGCAGGCGAGGTTCGGGCTGGAGCCCGCGCGCGTGGCCGAGATGAAGGCGCTCAACATCCTCTATGACGAGGACAGCGACGGCGCGTTCTACCAGTTCTACAGCCAGCCTTTCGCGGGCGGGCTCTTCTTCGAGATCGTGCAGCGGACCGGCGGCTATGACGGCTACGGCGCGCCCAACGCCCCGTTCCGGATTGCCGCGCAGAAGCGGATGATGCGGCCGAAGGGGATGCCCAAGGAGTGAGCGGCTCGCTCGGCGGGGTTCGTTGATCGCGCGGCGACGCCGTAGCAAGGGCAGTGCGGGCGCAGGCTCTCCGCCCGCGCCCGCCCAATCTCGCTTACCCGCGGCGGCCGCGCTGGAGCGTCAGCGCCCCGTCGCCGTCATGGTCCATCCGCTCGACGATGCTGCCGAACCGCGCATCCATCTCCGCGGCGCTGATCGAGCCGTCGCCATCGGCGTCGAGCTCCTGGAACTGGTCGACCATGCGCGCGCGGGTGAAGGCGCGGTAGAGCGTGTCGAACTCCTCGATGGACAGAGCGCCATCGCCCGAGGCATCGGCCTCGGCCACCCGGGCGGCGCGGAAGGTGTCGATCTCGTCCTGGGTCACCGATCCGTCGCCATCGGCGTCGATCTCGGCGAAGAGCGTCGCGAACATCTGACCCTGGCCGCGTCCGCCGAACATGCCGCCCTGCGGGCCATGCTTGCCGCCGCGCATCCCGTGCGCGCCGTGCTCGCCCCGGCCGCCATGCTCACCACGCTCGCCGTGCTCGCCGCGGAAATGCGCGCGCATCGGTGCCGTCTCCGAGGCCGAGGTCTCGGGCTGGGCGGGTTGCGCCGCATCCTGCGCGGTGGCCACCATCGCGCCGCCGCCGATCAGCATGGCGGTCACGAAGGCGAGCGGAAGAATCCGGTTGGTCGTCATGTGCCTCATCCTTTCTTGTTGAGAGCAGGGGCGATGCCGCCCCGGTGACCCAGAGCTAGCGGCTCCGCGCCGCCGATGTGTGTCAACGCCGAGGGGGTTTTGTCGCAGCCTGTCGCTGTGACGGGTCTTGCGACAGATTGCGACAAAGAAAGCGGGTCTCGGCGCGTCGGTGCGGCTGGCACAGCGCCTCTCTCCCGCCTTATCTTCAGGAAAACCGAGGGACCGCCGCACCATGACGCCCGCCGAGGCCCAGATCCTCATCGTCGACGACGCCCGCGACATTCGCGAGCCGCTCGGGCAGTACCTGCGCAAGCAGGGGTTCCGCACGCAACTCGCCGCCAATGCGGGCGAGGCGCGGCGGATCCTGGCGGAGGCGCGGATCGACCTCGTTGTGCTCGATGTCATGATGCCGGGCGAGGACGGGCTGAGCCTCTGCCGCTGGATGGTCGAACATGACGGACCGCCGGTGATCCTGCTGACCGCCATGGCCGAGGAAACCGACCGGATCGTCGGGCTCGAGCTTGGCGCGGATGATTACGTCACCAAGCCCTTCAATCCGCGCGAGCTGCTCGCCCGGGTCAAGGCGGTGCTGCGGCGGGTGCCGAGCGCGACGCCGAAGCCTTCGACCGGACCGCGGCGCTTCGAGGGCTGGACCCTCGATGCCGATGCGCGCGCGCTTTCCCACACCGATGGCCGCGAGGTGGCGCTGACCTCGGGTGAAAACCGGCTTCTCGAGATCTTTCTCGACCATCCCAGGACCGTCCTCAGTCGCGCGCGGCTTCTCGATCTGACGGCGGGGCGCGATGCCAAGGCCTATGACCGCGCCATCGACAACGTGGTCAGTCGCCTCCGGCGCAAGATCGAGGACGACCCCGCCGCGCCGCGCCTCATCCTCACCGAATGGGGCGGCGGCTATCTCTTTGCCGCCGAGGTCGAGACGACATGAAGGCCCTGCGCGCCGCGCTGCCCTCGGGCCTGATCGGGCAGTTCATGCTGCTCCTCGCGGCCGCGCTCATCGCCGCGAACCTCGTGGCGCTGGCGCTTCTGTCGGTGGAGCGGCTGCGGCTCGATCGCGCCGCCGTCGAGGCGCGAGAGATCGAACGGGTCGTGTCGCTCCTGCCGGCGGTCGAGGCGGCACGCCCGGGCGCGCGCGGAGACATCGCGCGGCGCGCCTCGACCCGGTTTTCGCGCGTGTCGGTCGAGCCGACCCCGCTTGTGCCCGACGCCGTCACATCGCCCCGCTCCCTTGCCTTTACCGATGACCTGGCCGCCGCACTGCCCGACCGCGAGGCCCGGGGCGCGATCCGCGTCCGCCGCAGCCTTGCCCCGGGCGCGTGGCATCGCGAGGTCGAGACCGTCGCGCTGTCGGTGCGGCTCTCGGGCACCGCGCCCGCGCGTCCGCAATGGCTCAACATCGTCTCCCGCGCCGGTCCGCCGCGCGGCCCGGGGATCGACGACGATGTCTTCGCGCTGGTCCTCGGCCTGTCGCTGGCCGCGGTCTTGGGCGTCGGCTGGCTGTTCCTGCGGCGGCTGACCCGTCCGCTTGTCCGCCTGACCGAGGCGACCCGCGCCGCGGGGGCGGGGGATCGGAGCGTGCGCGTCGCCGTCGAAGGCTCACGGGAAGTCCGCGATCTCGCGAGCGCCTTCAACGACATGCAGGCCCGGATCGGCCGGTTCGATGCCGAACGCATGCGCACGCTGGCGGCGGTCGGGCACGATCTGCGCACGCCGATCACCTCGCTCCGGATCCGCGTTGAGCTTCTGGACGAGGAGGAGGCGCTGCCGATGATCCGCACGCTCGACGAGATGACGGTGATGGCCGAGGGGCTCGTCTCCTATGCCAAGGGGGCGGGCGAGGCCGAGGAGACGCAGCGCGTCGATCTGGACCGGCTGCTCGCGGAGCTGGCCCAGGAGCGGGGCGGCGAGATCACCGCCAGCGTGCCGCTTGTCGTCGCGGGTCGCCCGGTGGCGCTGAAGCGGGCCATCGGCAATCTCGTCGACAACGCGATCCGCTATGGCGGCGCGGCGCGGATCGCGCTTGCCGAGGCCACGGGCGCGGCGCGGATCACCATCGAGGATGACGGCCCGGGCATCGCGGACGAGCGGCTTGAGGCGATGTTCGAGCCCTTCGTGCGCGGCGAGGACAGCCGCAGCGCCGAGACCGGCGGCGCGGGGCTCGGCCTCGCGATTGCGCGCAATATCGTGCTGGCCCATGGCGGGCGCGTCGATCTCGACAATACCGGCCACGGTCTGCGCGCGACCGTCACCCTCCCGCTCGGAAAGGTCATGCCATGATGCGCCGTCTCCTCCGCCTGGCTCTCGGCGGTCTCCTGATGCTTGTGCTTCTTCTCGGCTGCCAGCAGCTGCGCAATTCCGGCGGTCCTGAACCGCGACCGTCGCCCGAGAACGGCATCCGCGTCACGACCTATAACGTGCATTACATCCTGATGAACCAGGCCGAGGGCCGCTGGTCCCGCGGCGCCTGGGAGCGCCGCAAGGCACCGCTCGACGCGACCTTCAAGGCCATCGACGCCGATATCGTCGCGTTCCAGGAGATGGAGAGCTTCGCGGGCGGCGATGACGACAGCGTCAATCTCGCGCGCTTCTGGCTCTTGGAACAGAACCCCGGTTACGCCGCCGCGGCCATCGGCGACTGGCGCAGTTTCCCCTCGACCCAGCCGATCTCCTACCGGATGGCAAAGTTCGAAGAGGTCGACAAGGGCTGGTTCTTCTTCTCCGAGACGCCCGAGGTGATCTATTCGCGCACCTTCGACGGTTCCTATCCGGCCTTCGCGTCCTGGGCGGATCTGCGGGCGCGGGACACGGGTCGCACGATCCGGGTCCTGAACGCGCATCTCGACTATTCGAGCCGCGAGAACCGCCGGAAATCCACCGCGTTCATGGTCGAGAGGGTCAGCGCGTGGCGGGCCGAGGGGCGCAGGGTGCTCCTGGCCGCCGATCTGAACGCGCGGCTCGGATCGGACCTGCACGACGCGCACGAGACGGCGGGGCTGCGGTTCCTGCCGGTCGAGGGCGCGACCTATCATTTCGACCTGGGTCTGAACCTGTTCGGCGCCATCGACCACATCGCTCTGTCGCCGGAGCTGACCGAGACCGGGCCGCCCGTGGTCTTCCGCGAGAAGCTGGGCGCGGTCTGGCCGACCGATCACTACCCGGTTTTCGTCGATATCGCGGCAGCCGGGGCGCAATAGGCCGCCGGGTGGCGCTCAGCGCCCCGAAGTGCCGAGGCCGAGCTGCATGAGGCCGCGGCGCAGGGGCGCGATGTCGTGCAGCGCCGTGAGCCCCATCGCGCGGGCCGAGCGCAGGAGCGGGTCCTCGGCCATTGAGACATGGTTCAGCGCGGCGATCCCGGCATAGCGCAGCTTGATGTCCGGCAGGCGCTTGCGCTCGTAGGCATCGAGCATGGCGCGGTCGCCAAGCGTCTCGGGACGGGCCTCGGCGAGGTCCAGAAGCGCCGCGAGATCGCGGAGGCTCATGTTCAGGCCCTGCGCGCCGATCGGCGGGACGACATGCGCCGCTTCCGCGACGAGGGCGAGCCGCTCGGCGACCAGCGCCTCGGCATGCTGGGCGATGATCGGCCAGAGGCCGCGGCGCGAGGCGAGCTTCAGCGGACCAAAAAGCCCGCCCGAGCGCTCGGTCATCGCCGCTTCGAAGGCGGGCTCGTCAAGCGCGGCGAGCCGCTCGGCCTCACCCGCGCTTTCCATCCAGACGATCGCCGAGGACGGTCGCCCCTCATGGTCGGGCAGCGGCACGAGAGTGAAGGGACCGCCGGAGCGATGGATCTCGGTCGAGACCTGTCCGTGCGGCGCGTCGTGGGTGATGGCGAAGGCCAGCGCCTTCTGGCCGAAGCGGTGGGTCCGGACACCGATCCCGGCGGCGGAGCGCATCGGCGAGCCGCGCCCGTCGGCGGCGATCACCAGGCGCACCTCGGCGCGGCTGCCATCGGAAAGACCGACCCGGGCGGACGTCGTGCGCGTGAAGAGCGAGGTGGTGGCGGTGCCGGGGCGGAAGGTGACGGTGTCGAGCGCCTCGAGCGCGGCGCTCAACTCGCGGCGGAGAAGCCAGTTCGGCAGGTTCCACCCGAAGGGCGCCTCCGAGATGTCGCTTGCGTCGAAATCGCGGGTGGCGCGCACTGCGCCGTCGGCGTCGAGATCGACGATCCGCATGGTCTGGAGCGGGGTCGCATGCGGCTCGAGCCGCTCCCAGAGACCGGTGCGGCCCAGAAAGGCACGGGCGGGCTGCAAAAAGGCGGTGGAGCGCAGGTCCGCGCCCTCGGCCTCGCGCGTGGTGACGGGGGGCGCGGGATCGACGCAGAGCACCCGGAAGCCCGCGCGCCCGAAGGCCGCCGCGGCGGTCAGACCGGCGATGCCGCCGCCGGAGATGAGGATGTCATGGTCCATGTCGCGCTCCTTGGCCGCGCTCCTTGTCGGGGATCAGCTAAGCCGGATGGTTCCGTGCGGCCAGTGTCCGCGGTGTCGCGGTCACACGAGCCGGGCGAGAAAGGCGGCCAGATCGTCGGTGTGATGGTGGATATGGGGATGGTCCTCGGGCTCCGGGGCGACATGCACGGTGCGCATCCCCATCGCGTGCGGCGCGGCGAGGTTGCGGGCGTCGTCCTCGAACATCGCGGCGCGGGCGGTCACGGTTCCGGCCTTGCCGAACACCGTTTCGAAGGCGCGCGCCTCGGGCTTCGGGGCGTAATCGGCATGCTCCACGCCGTAGATCGCGTCGAAGGCCTGCGCGAGCCCGCGCGCCTCGAGCACCCGCGCGGCATAGGGGGCCGAGCCGTTGGTGTAGACGATCTTGCGCCCCGGCAGATCGGCGATCAGCCCCGCGAGATAGGGATCGGGCTCGAGCGCGTCGAAGGAGATGTCATGGACCTCGTGCAGATAGGCCTCGGGGTCGATCTCGTGGTCGCGCATGAGCCCCGCGAGCGTGGTGCCGTGGGTCCGCCACCAATGGTCGCGCAGGCGGTTGGCCTCGGCCTCCTCGACGCGGAGAGTGCGCATGACGAACCCCGCCATCTTGCGCTCGATCTGGTCGAAGAGGCGCATCGCGGGCGGGTAAAGCGTGTTGTCGAGGTCGAAGACCCAGTGCTCGATATGGGAAAACAGCGGCTTCATGATGGGGAACACCTAAGTCGCGCGCGGGGCGCAGGCAATGGCCGTGACCATCCGCGCGGTTGATCGGTGCGCGCGGTCATGTCTAAGTGCATCAACTATCGGGAGGAACCGGCGATGAGCCAGCCACGCGCCAGCCAGAAGGACGCCTATTCGCTGATTTTGGAGGCGATCGACACGGGCGTCTACCGTCCGGGCGACCGGCTGGTGGAAAGCGACCTTGCCGAGCGTTTCGGGGTCAGCCGCACGCCGATCCGCGAGGCGTTGCAGAGGCTCGAGACTCAGTCGCTCCTGACCCGGGACGGGCGGTCGCTGATCGTGGCTTCGCTCGATCACAACCAGATGGCCGAGCTCTATGCGGTGCGCTGCGAGCTTGAGGGCCTGGCGGCGCGGTTGGCGGCGCGGCATGCCACCGACGAAGAGGTGCTGGTCTTGCGCGGGATGGTCGAGGAGGATCGCGGCCTGATGAGCGATCCGTCGTCGCTGGCGCGCGCCAACCGGCGGTTCCATCGCCAGATCCACCTGGCGTCGCATAACCGCTACCTCGTCCAGCAGTTGGATCTGGTCTACCGCTCGATGGCGCTGATGGCGACCACGTCGCTGGCGGCCGAGGGGCGGGGCGAAGTGGCGCTCGGCGAGCATTCCTCGATCGTGGAGGCCATCGCCCGGCGGGACGAGCAGGCCGCCTACCAGGCGCTGCGCGACCATATCTCGGAAGCCTTCGTCACACGCCTGAAGCTCGACTCGCGCCCTCTGACCATGCGCTGAGAAGCTCAGCTTTCGGGCAGGTCCGCGCCGGCATGGTCGGGCGGCGAATGCCCGTGCATGGTCTTGTCCCAGTAGAAGGGCCGCGCGATGCCTTCCCAGGCCGCTTTGAGTGCCGCGGCGGCGGCGAGCGGGAAATAGAGAAAGAGCGTCGGCACCCAGAGCGCCAGCCCCCGATGCGGGCTGCGCGAGACCGCGACAAGCGCGAGGACCAGCGTCGCCGCCTCGGCGGTCAGGAAGAGGCCGATGAGCGCGGTCAGGGCCGGTGCGCTCATCAAGTCCGCCAAAGGATGCGGCAGGCCGAAGGGCACGAGCCAGAAGCTCCAGAGCGCTGGGAGGAGAAGCGCCTGCGCGATGGTGGTGAGAAAGAGCGCGTGGAAACCGAGGAAGCGCCAGGGTCCCAGGTCGCGCCAGAGCCTGCGCGGGGCGCGGGCATGCACCGCCCAGGTGAGCATGTAGCCCTTGATCCAGCGCGAGCGTTGCCGGATCCACGGCAGCACGCGGTTGTTGGCCTCTTCGCGCGTGACCGTGGCGAGAAGCTCGGTGCGGTAGCCATGCCGCGCGAGGCGGATGCCGAGATCGGCATCCTCGGTCACGTTATGGGCGTCCCAGCCCGAGACCCGCTCGAGCGCAGCGCGGCGGAAATAGACCGTGGTCCCGCCAAGCGGCACGGCAAGGCCCAGCCGGGCCAACCCCGGCAGGACCAGCCGGAACCAGGTCGCGTATTCGATGGTGAAGCAGCGCGACAGCCAGTTGGCGCGCGGGTTGTAGAAATCGAGAATGCCCTGCACGCAGCCGACTTCGGGCGGGGCGGCGCGGAAGGCCGAGACCACGCGCGCGATCTGGTTCGGGGCGGGCGCGTCCTCGGCATCGAGGACGCCGACGATGCTGCCGCGGGCGAAGTTCAACGCGTAGTTCAGCGCGCGCGGCTTGGTGGTGATCGGCCCGTCGGGGACGGTGATCACCCGCATCCAGGGCGGCAGCTCGGCTGCGTCGAGCGCGGCGGCGGTCACGTCGTCGCCAGCCTCGAGGATCAGGATCACGTCGAGCAGCGCGTGGGGATAGGTGATGCGCGCGAGCCGGTCGATCAGGGCGCCCGCGATCCGCTCCTCGCGGAAGAGCGGCACGAGGATCGAGACCTCGGGCAGGGGCGGCGCGGGCATCGGCTCGGGCGCACGTCCGGGGCGGCGCGAGGCGAGGCAGGCGGCCAGTTTTAGGACCTGCCCGACGGCCATCGACAGGATCGCCAGCAACACGATGCCGGCGAAAAACAGCGTCGGCGCGAAGAGCAGGACGCCGAGGCAGAGCCCGGCCAGCGCGGCGGCCATGGCGCGACCAGCGGCACTGCCGCGGTTGAGATCGCGGCAGCTTTCGTCGGCGGGCACCGAGGATTCGGCGGCGCGGGCCATCCGCTCGCCGTGGCGCAGCGCGATCTCGGCCTCGATATCGGCCTCGGTCGCGGCTGCGAGGATCACCGTCTCGCCGCGTTCGCGCAGAACCGGCGCGACACGGTCGAACCCGTCGCGGTCGGCCGCGGCCAGCACCAGCGACCGGCCAAGCCGCATCCAGGGCAGAACGTTATGGGTCAGGCAGGTCGCGGGCGACAGAAGCTCGGCCAGCTCCGGATCGGGCGGCGTGTCGGTACGGTCGAGCGCCATGCAGCCCCAGCTTTTCGCGTGCATCGCGCGGAGCCGGTCGGGGGGCGCCAGGTCTTCGGCCAGAAGCACGCGCTCGGTCCGGGCGCCGATCCGGCGCGCCCGGCCAAGGGCGTCGACCAGCGTCTGGGCCTCGATGGTGCCGGTCTCGAGCAGAAGCCCGCCCAGGGGCCGCCCGCAATCGGGGCTGGCCTCCAGGCGGTCGGCCCGGCTGAGGTCGATCTGCATATCACTCATGACCGCGTCTCCGTCACGTCGACGGCGGTCATTTCAGGCCAGCGCGGTTAACAGCCGATTAAGCCCGGTGAAAAAATCCGAGCCTCAGCGCGCGGCCATGTGCTCGGCGAAGCGCTCGAAGAGATAGAAGCTGTCCTGCGGGCCCGGGCTCGCCTCGGGGTGATGCTGGACGGAGAAGACCGGCTTGTCCTTCATCCGGATGCCGCAGTTCGAGCCGTCGAAGAGCGACACATGGGTCTCGAGCACGCCGGTCGGGAGGGTCTGGCTGTCCACCGCGAAGCCGTGGTTCATCGAGGTGATCTCGACCTTGCCCGTCTCCATATCCTTCACGGGGTGGTTCGCGCCGTGATGGCCGTGGTTCATCTTGACGGTCTTGGCGCCGAGCGCCAGCGCCAGCATCTGGTGGCCGAGGCAGATGCCGAAGACCGGCAGGTCCGCGTCGAGCACGCCCTGGATCATCGGCACGGCATAGGCGCCCGTGGCCGCCGGATCACCGGGACCGTTCGACAGGAAGACCCCGTCGGGGTTGAGCGCCAGCACGTCCTCGGCAGTCGCGGTCGCGGGCAGCACGGTCACGTCGCAGCCCGCGCTCGCGAGGCACCGCAGGATGTTGCGCTTGGCGCCGTAGTCGATGGCGACGACCTTGTGCTTGGGCTCGGTCTGGCGGGCATAGCCCTCGGGCCAGGCCCAACGCATCTCGTCCCAGCGGTAGCTCTGCGCGCAGGTGACTTCCTTGGCGAGGTCGAGCCCCTCGAGCCCCGAGAACCCGCGGGCCTTCTGGACCAGAGCGGCCACGTCGAATTTGCCCTCGGGATCATGGGCCAGCGCCACATGCGGCGCGCCCTGCTGGCGGATGGCGCGGGTCAGGCGGCGGGTGTCGATGCCGCCGATGGCGATCCGCCCGCGCGAGGCGAGCCAGTCCGACAGCCCCTGCACGGCGCGCCAGTTCGAGGGCTCGGTCGGCATCCACTTGACGACCATGCCCGCCGCGACCGGATCGCCGGTCTCGTCATCGTCGGGATTGGCGCCGACATTGCCGATATGGGGGAAGGTGAAGGTCACGATCTGCCCGGCATAGGAGGGATCGGTCATGATCTCCTGGTAGCCCGACATCGCCGTGTTGAAGCAGAGCTCCGCGACGGTGTCGCCGGTGGCGCCGAAGCCTTCGCCGTAGAAGATGGTGCCGTCGGCAAGCGCGAGGCAAGCGGTGGGCGTGCGGGGCTGGCTGCGCGTCATGGGCGGCTCCTCGGGCGGCGGATTCTGGGTAAATCGCGCCATAGGTAAGGGGAGCCAGCAACCGGGTCAAGAGGGCGCGCGACGTCGCGTCATGAGCGTTTTCAATGGCTTACCTTGCCTTCTGCGATATTGCGCGGCGGTATGCCTTTCGATAGTGTCGGTCTTTGCGAAAACAGGCGCAACGGGAGACCAGATGGAACTTCGCACCAAGATCACCTCGGCGATGAAACAGGCGATGAAAGATCGCGATGCCGAGCGTCTGTCGACGCTCCGGCTGATCAACGCCGCGATCAAGGACCGGGACATCGCGCTGCGCGGAGACGGGCAGGACCAGGGCGTCGGTGACGACGAGGTGCTGGGCATCCTCGGCAAGATGGTCAAGCAGCGGCGCGAAAGCGCCAAGAGCTACGAAGAGGCCGGGCGGCTCGATCTCGCCGCCCAGGAAGAGGGCGAGATCGTCGTGATCGAGGAGTTCCTCCCGCGGCGTCTGAACGACAAAGAGGTCGCCCGCGCCGTCGATGACGCGGTGGCCGAGGTCGGCGCGGATTCGATCCGCGACATGGGCCGGGTCATGGGTGTCCTGAAGTCGAAATATACCGGCCAGATGGATTTCGGCACGGTCGGCCCGATGGTGAAAGAACGCCTCGCCAGCTGAGCGCTATGGCCCTGCCTTGCCGGGCGGGGCCCCGGGCTGTATGACGGCTCTGCCGGGAGGACCGGCACTCGGAGAGTTTATGTCAGAGCTTGTGGCACGTCCCTGAGGTCTCGATGACGGGACCGACCTGATCCACGGGACGCCCGCGCGGGATGCCGGACGTCCCGTCGTTCTGTGCGACATCTCGGACTTTCCAATGAACATCTCGAAACCGGAACAGCGCGTGCTGCACGTGCTGGCCCAGGGCGGCGCCATCGACGTGGAGCGCGCGCCCGGCGGCAAGGTGCGGAGCGCCACCTGCCGGACCCGCGAGGGTCACATCCTCACGGACCTCACGATGGCGGTCTTCGACCGTCTGCGCAAACGGCGCTTCATCCGCTCGCATGAGGGACGACCCTACCGGATCACCCGGTCCGGTCTGGGCGCGGTGCGCGCGCAGCTCGACAACCGCGGCTGACCGGGAGGGCGGCGGAGGCCCCGGTCTCCGTCGCCCGCTACCCGGGTCAGGGAAACTCTCGGATGATATCCCGCAGCGTGTCGGGGTCGGTGATGCGGAACTTGGCGACGAAGCGCGTCTTGAAGCCGACGCGACCGCGCCGGGCGCCGAAGTTTTCGCCGTGGTTCAGCTCGTAGAGCACCGACGGCCGCGCGAAGGGCACCGGGTCGAGACCGGCCAGCCGTGCCAGGTAGCGAAACATACGGTGCTCGTGCTGGGTCATCGCGCCGAGGAACGCCGCGCTCTCGGGCAGGGCCGGATCATGCGCGAGCGCCATGCAGGAGCCGCAGAGCTTCCAGAACGGGCGCTGGCGCGGGTGGCGGAGGCTCGGGGACGACGCGCGGGCGACATGCCCGGTCGCAACGTCGCGGACGAACCCCTCCCATGCGAGATAGCCCGGCGCCTGGCGGGCCAGCATCCGTCCGACAGTGCCCGCGCGCAGAAGATCGTCGGCATCGAAGCTCATCGCATAGGCGGGGCGCGTCTGGGTCTCGCCCAGATGCCGCGCGAGCGCCGCGAGCTTGCGCCATTTGTCATTGCCCGGCGTCGGGTCGTCGAAGGGCAGATGGGTGAGGCGCGGATCGTCGGGCAGGGGCGGGCGCTCCTGGCAGCAGATGACCGCGCGCCAGCGGGTGTCGTCCTGCGCCCGGAAGCTCTCCAACGTGCGCGCCAGACGCTTGGTCACCGCCTCCCAGTCGCCGACATGGTCGGGCGAGACGAGGGGGATCAGGAAGACCACCTCCTCGGGTTTCGGGATCGGGCCCCCGGCGCGGGCGCGGCGCAGCTCCAAAGCGGCGCGTTCGGAGGCGGCGAGGCCGGGGCGCTGCAAGAGCCTCTCCGGCCCGAGCACCGACAGGAGCGCCAGATGCGCGGCGCGACGCGTATTGGGGACGGCGGGAACCTGGGCCATCAGGCGCGGACCCGGCTGACCCGCTCGGACAGCTCGGCATAGAGCGCCTTGCGCTCGTCCTCGGAGAGGAAAGCGCCGATCTCCACTTCGCGGCCCGCGCCGGCGAGCGTGACGTAGAAGGGCACCGGACCGTCCTTCTGGTGCATCGCGACCCGCGCCCAATAGGTGTTGCAGTGCCATTCCTGATCCGCTCCGCGCGGATTGTGCCGCACGAGATGCATATCCTCGGGCGTCAGGTGCAGCACTTCGAGAATGCGCCGGTCGGCCTCGTTGCGGCGAAGCGCGTAGTAGAGCCCCGCGAGCGCCAGAAGCAGGAACGGCAAGAGGCCCCAGAGTAGCGCGGTCCCGAGCAGCCCGTAGAGCGGGATCGTCGCCAGCGTGAAGGTCGCGAGTATGAAGGCCGCGAAGCCGGTCGGCGGCAGGGAATTGTGCGGCCAGAGTCTCAGCTCCTGGTCGGTCGCGGCGGGGTCGTCTGTGGTCCAGCGATAGGGCATCTTGCTGGGCGTTCTAGCACCCGGGCGCGCGGCGTCGAAGGCGGAATTTGCCGCAGGCTCAGGCCCTGAGCCGCCGCGAGGTCTCGAGCACCAGGCCGAGGACGAGCCGCAGGAGCGCGAAGGCCGCAAGCGCGCTGCCCGCCACCGCCAGGATCGAGACCGCGTTCGCCAGCCCCGCGCTGCCGCCGCCCTCGCCGGAGACCACCGCGACCATGTAGACGCGCACCGCCTCGGCGGCGGCGACCAGCCCGATATGCAGGATGAGTATCGTGCGGGACGTCCAGCGCGGCAAGGGCTCGGTCCCGATCCGCCCGACAGCCCAGAGCGCGGCGGCGAAGAGGACAAAGAGTGCCGTGAAGGGCAGGTAGCTCGGCCCGAACATCGCGGTCTCTGTCACCACGTAATAGGTGTCGTGGAGCGCGCTCTGGGACCGGCTCAGCGCGTCGGGCCACCAAAGGAGCCCCGCCTGCAGGAGAGCCCAGGCGGCGGCGCAGGCCAGCGCCAGCCAGACCGCGTGTCCCGGCCGCCAAACCCGGGCAGCTAGCGGCAGGATCAGCAGCAGGAGCGACAGGATCAGCGTCTCGGCGGTGAAGGCATGGGGCGACAGCGGCATCGATGCGCCTTGATCGGTAAGAGGGGGGCAGGGATGCAAAAGCCCCGGCGCGGTGGCCGGGGCTTTCGTTTGGTCAGATCGGGGACGGGATCAGTGCGCGTGGCCCTTGTCCCAGTCCTCCTGCTTCGGCAGCTGCTCGAAGGTGTGCTCCGGCGGCGGCGAGGGCAGGGTCCATTCCAGCGTGTCCGCGTATTCGTTCCACGGGTTCGCCTGGGTCACCCGCTCGCCTTTGCGCAGCGCGTAGAACACCACGTAGAAGAAGAACAGGAACGAGGCGAAGGACAGAAGCGCACCCCAGCTCGACACGAAGTTCCAGGTGGCGAAGGCCTCCGGGTAGTCGATGTAGCGGCGCGGCATGCCCTGGCGGCCCAGGAAGTGCTGTGGGAAGAAGGTCAGGTTGGCGCCGATGAAGAACGCCCAGAAGTGTACTTGGCCCATCCAGTCGGGGATCATCCGGCCGGTCATCTTGGGGAAGTAGAAGTAGATCCCCGCGAAGATCGCGAACACGGCCCCGAGGCTCATCACGTAGTGGAAATGCGCCACGACGTAGTAGGTGTCGTGATAGGCGCGGTCGATGCCGGCCTGGCTCAGCACGATGCCGGTCACGCCGCCCACGGTGAAGAGGAACAGGAAGCCGAAGGCCCAGACCATCGGTGCCTTGAACTCGATCGAGCCGCCCCACATCGTCGCGATCCAGGAGAAGATCTTCACGCCTGTCGGAACCGCGATGACCATCGTGGCCAGCATGAAGTAGCTCTGCTGGGTCAGCGACATGCCCACAGTGTACATGTGGTGCGCCCACACGACGAAGCCGAGCGCGCCGATGGCGATCAGGGCCCAGACCATCGGCAGGTAGCCGAAGATCGGCTTGCGCGCGAAGGTCGCGATGACGTGGGAGATGATGCCGAAGCCCGGCAGGATCACGATATACACTTCCGGGTGGCCGAAGAACCACAGGATGTGCTGGTAGAGCACCGGGTCGCCGCCGCCCGACGGGTCGAAGAAGGTCGTCCCGAAGTTACGGTCGGTGAGCAGCATGGTGATCGCGCCCGCCAGAACCGGCAGCGACAGAAGGATCAGCCACGAGGTCACGAAGATCGACCACGAGAACAGCGGCACCTTGAAGAGCGTCATGCCCGGGGCGCGCATGTTCAGGAAGGTGGTGATCATGTTGATCGCGCCGAGGATCGACGAGGCGCCCGAGACGTGCACCGCGAAGATCGCGAGGTCCATCGACATGCCGCCTTCGCGCACCGAGAGCGGCGGATAGAGAACCCAGCCGACGCCCGAGCCGAGTTGGCCGTTGCCGCCCGGTGCGAAGACCGAGCACACCGCGAGCGTGGTGCCCGCGACGTAAAGCCAGAAGGACAGGTTGTTCATCCGCGGGAACGCCATGTCCGGCGCGCCGATCTGCAGCGGCATGAAATAGTTGCCGAAACCGCCGAAGAGGGCCGGAATGACCACGAAGAACATCATCAGGATGCCGTGGCCGGTGATCATCACGTTCCACAGGTGGCCGTTGGGCGTACACCCTTCGGATGCGGGGAAGAGGCGCGCCCCCTCCATGCACATGTACTGAACGCCCGGCTCCATGAGCTCGAGCCGCATGTAGACGGTGAAGGCCACCGAGATGAAGCCCGCGAAAGCCGCAACGATCAGGTACAGAATACCGATGTCCTTGTGGTTCGTTGACATGAACCAGCGGGTGAAGAAGCTCCGCTGATCCTCATGCTCGTGGCCGTGAATGGCGGCGTCTGCCATTGAATGCCTCCTCGTGGTGTCACGGTCGAGCGGGCGGAGTTCGCCCGGCCCGAATAAACTGTGGGGGTCGTTTTAGGCAAAGGCGCCCGCATCGGCAATGTCCGCTTTCGTCGCAGGGACGAGATTTTTGTCGCAGGCAAAGGCGAATAGGCGGGCGTTTCGGCGTGCTTGCGGCGCGATGGCGCGGCGTCGGTTTCGGCTTGGGTGGGAAATCCGGGGGCCGAGGCTCGGCTGGCTCGGTTTCGGAGGGCCGGAACCCGGGGGCCGGGAGCGTTTGTGGGGTGGGCGGGACGCGGCTCGGAGCCGGTCGGTGCGACGACGCTCCGCCGGGCCGCCGAGGGGGTGTGGCGTGCAGGCTGTGCCGTCCCGGGTCTGGAGCTGAGATTTGCCGACCGCGGGCTTCACATTGACGTGTGCGGAGCGCGCCGCGTTCCCCGTCCGGTGGCGTCGGCGCCGTGGTCGGGATGCATAAGATTCGTCGTATTTTCGTCGCTGGAGGCCCGCACCGCGTCGGCGAGGCTTTGCCCAAGACGGTGCCCGACATGTTGGGGCAGGCCGCACGCTGGGGGGCCAAGTCTTGCGGTCCGGTCGAAAGCTCGGGCCTTCTCAATGGGCTGCAGGTGACCGTGTCGCGCGCGTCACAGCGCCGCCCGGTTCGCGATCCGGCCTCATGCTTGCCGCATTGCTCTGCAGTAAATCTGTCCTTGGGTCAGAAACGCTGTGGTCCCGCCCAGACACAATCCCGGACTCTGCGATTCGGGTTTTTGGGTGTACCCTCGGACTACGCATTTTTAGCCTGCGCCCGACTGCTCCGGGTGCGTATTTGATTACGGAGACTGCCATGGCTCATTACGAGTTGAATACCCTGTTCAGCGAGCGACTGCCCCAACCAGTCCAGGCGCTTCGCCGGTTCTTCGATACGCCCTTCGACGCGCGTCAGCGCGAGATCCGTCAACGTGTCGCGGAGATGCGCGCGCTGACCGATGCCGAACTGGCCGAGCGCGGCGTCCGCCGCCGCGAGATCCTGGCTTATGTCCTTCGCAAGATGGACGAACACGTGTCGCGCGGGTTCTGACGGACCGCGCGTAAAGCCTCCGGCCGTCCTCCTCGGCCGGGGGAGCCCCACCGTAGCCCCTCATCCGTCCGTCAGCCGTCACCCATGATGTCGGCGAAGCTGCGCTTCAGCGCCACGTCGACATCCTCCATCGTCACCGGCAGCCCGAGATCGACGAGGCTCGTGACCCCGTGCTCCCGGATACCGCAGGGGACGATGCCGGAGAAATGCTCCAACTCGGGTTCGACATTGATCGACAGCCCGTGGAAGCTCACCCATTTCCTGAGCCTGATGCCGATGGCCGCGATCTTGTCCTCGGCCACCGCGCCATCTGGCCCGCGCGGCTTCTCGGGGCGCTCGATCCAGACCCCGACGCGGCCGGGCCGGATATGTCCGGTGAGCCCGAACTCGCCCAAGGCGGCGATGACCCAGGTCTCGAGGTCCTCGACGAAGCGGCGCACGTCGCGGCCGCGCCGCGTCAGGTCGAGCATGACATAGGCCACCCGCTGCCCGGGCCCGTGATAGGTGTATTGCCCGCCGCGCTTGGCCTCGAAGACCGGGAAGCGGTCGGGATCGACGAGGTCGGCGCGTTTCGCCGAGGTGCCCGCAGTGTAGAGCGGCGGATGCTCGACGAGCCAGATCAACTCGGACGCGGTTCTCGCCCGGATCGCCTCGGCGCGCGCTTCCATCGCCGCGACTGCCTCGACATACCCGGTCAGCCCCGGTTCGGTCCGCCATTCCACCATGAGAGTGTCCCCCGCGCCTCCGCGTCTTTCCGCCGATCGGCCTTACCGGCTCGTGCGGCACGACGGAACCCGTTGCCGAGGCGCCACGTTTCTCGGACAGCCAAGCCCCTTGGGATACCCGCCGTCATGAGTTTCATCACTAACCCGTCCGCGGAAAAGCAGAGCATCGTGCCGAATTCGGACCGACGGATCTGCGTGCTACTGAATCACAGCTCGGGCAAGGACGACAAGCCCGAGATTGAAACCCGGCTCGAGGAGGGCTTCAAACGCCATCCCGGCCGCTTCGAACTGCGCACCTTCACCGCAGGCGACGGCCTGGCCGACATGTGCCAGCGCGCCATGAAGGACGGGTTCGGGACCATCGTCGCCGCTGGCGGCGACGGCACGATCTCGGGCGTTGCCGGGCAGGTCGCCGGCACCGGCCGCCGGATGGGCGTCCTGCCGCTCGGCACCTTCAACTTCGTCGCCCGTGGCCTCGGCATCCCCGAGGATCTCGACGAGGCGATCAACCTTATCGCCTCGGACCAGAGCCGCACCCTGCCGGTGGGCGAGGTCAACGGCCGCATCTTTCTCAACAATGCGAGCCTCGGCATCTACCCCGCGGTGCTGCGCGAGCGCGAGGGCACCTACAAGCGCTGGGGCCGCTCGCAGATCGCGGCGCATTGGTCGGTGCTGCGCACCTTCCTGAGCTTCCGCCGCCCGGTGAAGATGCGGGTCACGGTCGGCTCATCGACGGAGCGTTTGAAGACACCGCTGGCCTTCGTCGCGCGCTCGTCCTTCCAGCTCGATCACTACGGGCTCGAGGGGGCGGACGCGGTGCGGGACGGTCAGTTCGCGCTCTATCTCGCGCCCGATGTCACCCGCTGGCAGCTTCTGGTACGCGCCCTGCTCCTGGCCACCAAGGGCATGGTGCTGCACCGGGATTTCGAGCTCTTCACCGGCTCCGAGATCGTCATCGAGACCTCGCGCCGCCGCCAGCTTGTCGCGATGGATGGCGAGCGGCTGATGCTCGAAGGCCCGTTCCGCTTCCGGATGCATCCCGATGCGCTGATCGTCGCAGCGCCCGAGCGCGGGCCGGGCGACAATCGGTCCGAGAGCGCTCCGAACGGGCCGCAATGACGCGGCTCGTTCACCTGTCCGACCTGCATTTTGGCCGCGACCGCGCGGAGCTTGCCGCTCCCTTGCGCGGCTGCCTCGAAGAGCTCGCGCCCGAGCTGGTCATCGTCTCGGGCGATCTGACCCAGCGCGCGCGGAAGCACCAGTTCGCCGAGGCACGCACCTTTCTCGACGGGCTGGGCCTGCCTTGGCTCGCGGTTCCGGGAAACCACGACACGCCGCTCGACAATCTTTTCCTGCGCTTCCTGCGGCCCTTTTCCCGGTTCCGCGCGGCGGTCTCCGCGCAGCTTGAGCCCGTGCATCTCGGGGACGGCTACACGGTCGTCGGCCTGAACACCGTCAATCCGCAGGCATGGCAGTCCGGCAAGCTCCGCCGCCGAAGCCTGCGCCATGTCGAGCGTGCCCTGGCCGAGCGCGACGGCTTCGGCCTCGTGGTCATGCACCACCCGCCCGAGATGGCACCCGGCGACCGCAAGCGCGGCATGCGCGGCGCCGAGCGCGGCCTGCGCGAGCTGGCGCATATGGGCGCCGATCTGGTGCTTTGCGGGCATCTCCATGTGTGGCGGGCGATGCCGCTCCGGGCCGAGGCCTCGATCCTGATGCTGCAGGCGGGGACGGGGCTCTCGAACCGTCTGCGCGGCGAGCCCAACGACTTCAATCTCCTCGAGATCGACGACTGCGACGTGCTTGTGTCCCGCTATGGTGCGGGCAGCGACGAGGCGCAGTTCCAGCGTCTCTCCCGCACCCGATTCCGCAAGGAGGACGCCCGCTGGGAGGTCCTGACCTGAGGGCGTAAAAAATCGTCGAATTGCCTCTTCACAAGCTTCGGGGGCTCGTCTATACGCCCCGCTACCAAGCCAAGGACAGTGCGGTCGTGGCGGAATTGGTAGACGCGCAGCGTTGAGGTCGCTGTGGGGTAACTCCCGTGGAAGTTCGAGTCTTCTCGACCGCACCATTCTATCCGAGAAAAGCGGCCAAATACTAGGTATTTAGTCAGCGTTAACCTTCGCTCATCCCCAAACGGTCCCCCAAGATGGGTTTCGTTACAGTCGCTGCGAGCCAAGCCCGAGCCGAGGGTTAAGGCCTGCTGTTTTCTCAAGGCAATTCAGCACTATCCGATTTGTTCAGTCGGCGCTGAGGCCACTTTGAATGCCGAACGCAGTTCAATTACTTGCTTCGCCCACCCAAGACCCACCAAGTGAATCCGGAATCACACATTTCCCTTGATAGATGGAGGAGTTTAACGCTTCCTTTCAAAGGTTTACGAGACGGCGTGAGCAGTTCATGTTTATGTTTCAATCGCGCAGTTTCGTGAGTCTTGTAGGATCATGTAGCCCGCAGGCGAATGAAATGACTCGATTCCGCGCTGACCTCTCAGACATTGACGCGCGCGAAAAGAAGCAGTGTTACTACGGTGCGGTTGAGTGAACGACCGATGCTTGAGGCGGCGGCGCGTCGTCCTTGTTCTCGCAACGATCTGGCTGAGCGGTTGCGCAGCGGTCAGTTCTGACGGCCGAGCGTTGTGGGAATGTCCGCCGCTCGTCGAGTATGGCGGGGAGTTCCAGGCGCGGGCAGCCGAGGAGATGGCCTTGCTGCCGGAGAACTCGGTGATCGTGGAGATGCTGTGCGACTCCACGGTAATTCGGGAGTAGGCGGAAGGAACCTGTGTGCTGACCGGGGCACTAGCAGCCCTTAGGAGCCTGCGGGGCGAGACGAACGGGAGGCCTTTGATAGTTTGATCGTGCTCGACACACGCGATAGGGTCGGCGCGCAAGGCTATTGTCGTGCAGCGGACGGCCACGTCGCCGCTGGTCCAATTTCGATACGGCCTTGAATGTTGGGGGACATTGAGGTCGATCTGTCCGCCGTTGGTTATTCAAGATGATGGATTATCCGTCCGAAAGACCATCTGTGGCGGATGTTACAGCTCGGAGGATGGGTTGATCGATCTCACGAATGGCTATGAACCCTACATTGCGCTGGCAATAGTTCTTCTTTTGTTTGCTGCATTTCTTTCAGAGCGCTTCGAGCCGGATGTAACCGCTGCGGGGGCTGCCGCAGTGTTTGTTATCTTCGGGTTTGTCCCCACGAACGAAGTTCTGGCGGCATTCGCCAACCCTGCACCTCTCACGATCGCAGCGATGTTCGTAATCAGCGGCGCTTTGGTCCGAACCGGGCTTCTCGACGCACTCGCGAACCGGGTTGTCGCCGTGGCGAGAAAACGCCCGATTGCGGGCACAGCGGCGTTTCTCATCGCGACGCTTGTCGCCTCGGGCTTGATGAATAACACGCCGGTCGTCATTGTCTTGATACCGGTGGCCATCTGTTTGGCGCAGAGTCTCGACTTTGCTGCGACGCGCCTGTTGATCCCGCTATCCTACATGGCGGTCCTGGGCGGAACTTGTACTCTGATCGGCACGTCGACCAACCTCCTAGTTGACGGCGTGTCCCAGGCGTCTGGCTTGGAGCCATTCTCAATTTTCGAGATCACGCCCGTCGGCCTGGTCGCCGCGACCACAGGCGGCCTGGCGCTCCTCCTGCTGGGTCCAGTCCTGCTTCCGAACCGAAAGGATCTTGCAGGACAGGGCGACGACGATGGAGCGATTTTCTTGACCGAGGTACGCCTACGAGAGGACTACCCGAGCATTGGTCGACCTATTCATGAAATCGCCGCCCTCAATCGACGAGGTGTTGAGATCGTCGGCATCCGTGCGCGGTCTGGGGTAAAGCGCGACGGTTTGAGTGAACATGTACTCGAACCTGGCGACAGGATCATTGCCAAAGTGGCCACATCGGAACTGCTCATTCTGAGGAAGCTTCCAGGCATCGAAGTCGGGTTGCGCCAAGGGCCAGCGACGGAGAACATCCCCGAATTGATCGTCGCCGAGGCAATCGTGACGCTGTCGCGCCGAAGCCGCGGGGTGCGAATTGCGCAGCTTGCCATGGGACACCGTTACGGAATGCGGGTACTCGGTGCCCACCGACATGGCGAACTGCTAGGACCCGACCTGTCCACCGCACTTTTGCGCCCTGCCGATACGCTGCTTCTGGAAGGAACTCCTGAAGGATTTGACCGTCTGACCGAGGCGGGCGATCTTGCCGCGATCACGGACGCGGGGGGACGCGCGTTCCGCCGCGGGAAAGCGCCGCTTGCTCTATTCGCACTTTTCGCGGTTGTGGCGCTCGCCGCTGCCGGGTTCGCCGAGATAAGCGTGCTTGCCCTTGTCGCGGTCGCTGCCATCCTCATGCTCCGGTGCATCGACAACGGCGAGGCCTGGGCCTCCATTGACGCCAGCGTCCTTGTGCTGATCTTTTCCATGCTGATCGTCGGCACCGGTATGCAGAATGCAGGGGCTGTCAGCTTGATCGTCGAGACATTGGCTCCAGCAATCGTGGACTTGCCTCCAATTGTCGCGCTCGCAGTGATCTACATACTGTCTTCGGCGCTTACCGAGGCGGTCACGAACAACGCTGTGGCCGTCGTGGTTACACCGCTCGCGATCGGTGTTTCGGAAGAACTTGGTGTCGACCCAAGGCCGTTCGTCGTCGCCGTGATGTTTGGTGCAAGCGCCAGCTTCGCGACCCCGGTTGGCTATCAAACCAACACACTGGTGTATGGCGCAGGAAACTACAGATTTGGCGATTTCCTCAGAATCGGTATTCCGATGAACATTATCGTCGGCGGATCGGTGGTGGGTGCGATCCCGATCTTCTTTCCATTCTAGATTTTCTGATCTTTATGCCCAGCTGCCGTGGCGCTTCCTGTTCGGGCTACGAGAAGCGTCAGGAGTAGCAGCATGAGGATGCCAATTGTCGCCGAGAGCGCCGATCCGCCGAGAATACCCAACTTTGCCGCATTCAGGACGGAACTGTCGAATGCGAGGCCTGCGATGAACAACGACATCGTGAAACCGATCCCCGTCAGAAAAGAGCCGGCCAGAACGAACGGCCACGACAAGCCCGGCGCGAGTGCCGCTAGGCCGGATCGTACGGCAATCCAGCCGAACACGAAGACGCCGATCGGTTTTCCCAACACGAGGCCGACAATGATCGCCAGCGAGACCGGTTGTACGAAATCGACACCCTCAATCGTGATGCCGGCATTTGCCAGTGCGAAGATCGGCATGATTGCAAAGCCGACCCAGGGGTGCAGCATCATCTCGAGCCGTTCGACTGGTGAGAGCGACTCTGTGACCGCTCTGCCGGCTTGACGCAGATCGCGGTGGCTTGCCGCATCTCCTTGTCGGCGTTCGCTAGTAGGAACGGCGAGTACCCGCCCAAGGATCTCACGCAGGCGGGCATCGCTCACCCATATGCGCGTTGGCGTCATCAGGCCCAGAATGACACCTGCAATGGTCGCGTGGACGCCGGAAACATCGAAGCATAACCAGACTGCCGCTCCCAGAAGGAAATAGACCGGTACGCTTCTGATCCCGAGTCGCGAGGCGCCTGCGACGATACCAATCCCCAGAAAGCCCAATCCGAGAGCCGACCAGTTTAACGCCTCACCGTAACCGAAGGCGACCACGAGGATTGCACCGACGTCATCAAAAATGGCCAGAGACAGCAGGAACAATCGCAAGGTGGGCGGTATCCGGCTTCCGAAGAGCGCCAGGCACCCGATCACGAAGGCCGTATCAGTCGCCATCACGGTTCCCCAGCCGTGCATGCCGGGTTGCCCGGACATCAACACAAGATACAGAGAGACCGGCACGACCATGCCACCCAAGGCGCCTGCGAACGGCAGGGCGGCCTGTCGAGGGTTTCGCAATTCGCCCAGCACCAACTCGCGCTTGAGTTCCAGCGAAAGCACGAAGAAGAAAAGGGTCATCAGACCGTCGTTGATCCAGTGCCGCAGAGAGCGGGTGAAATCCAACGAGCCGAATGTGAGACCGATGGGGGTCTCCCAGAAACGAAGAAAGCCTTCTTGCCACGGCGAGTTGGCCAGCCCCAAAGCCAGCAGAACAGCCAGGAGCAGGAGCCCACCAGCTGCCGCTTCGATCTTCAGGAAGCGTGCGAAGGGTTTCGTTATGCTGTCGGCGGCCTCATGGGGCAGGCCTTGATGAGTATCGATCACGGGAGAAACATACCTTAGCGGGTCGACAGAGTCTTTGTCATCGCAACGCAGGTGCGCTGACCACGAGACGCAGTCGCCGGCGCCTCAGCCGCGTCCCGGACGGCTCAGGCGGCAAGCGTCCGGGCCTCCGCGAAAGAAAGGAATCTCCGGTGCTTCCCGTCTCATAGGTGCAGCCTTGCGCAGCGGAAGCTCTGCCAAGAGTTATGCGCGTCGTCTCCCGCCGCCATCTGGCTCCGTATTCAGTGATAGCCGATATTCAGTGATAGCCAATCACTTGGCCCTCTACTTATTTCTTCTTGTGCTCGCCTAGATTGGTCAGGGCTTTGCCCTTCGTGAAATCGGCTGTTGCAACCACCTTTTCTTTCACCTTCTTGGGCTTCTTCGCTTCACGGTTGCCGCGTTGCTTGTTACCTTTGGTCATTTCCGTTTCTCCTGATTGTGAATTATTTTGCTGAACAGATCGGCATTCATATCCTTCAGGAATGTGATTTCTCGTCCCGAGGCTCCTGCGCACAGGCCCCGCCCATTCACATCAATCCGCCCATTCCACTCATATCGGCCATTTCGTTACCGGCGCCGCCCACTTTGGGCTTTTGCGCGACCATCGCCTCGGTCGTGATCAATAGCCCGGCAATGGACGCGGCGTTTTCCAGGGCGATCCGAACGACTTTCGTCGGATCGATGACACCGGCCTTCAGCATGTCGCCGTATTCTTCGGCCTGTGCGTCGAAACCGAAGTTTGGGCTGTCGTTCTCGATCACCTTTCCGACGACAACCGATCCGTCGACCCCGGCATTTTCGGCGATCTGGCGCAGCGGAGCCTGGATCGCGCGGCGGACGATCTTGATGCCGGCATCCTGATCATTGTTCTCACCCTCCAGAGTCGCCAGCACCTTGCTAGCGTGAACCAGGGCCACGCCGCCGCCGGGCACGACACCTTCCTGAACCGCAGCGCGGGTGGCGTTCAGCGCGTCGTCGACGCGGTCCTTGCGCTCCTTCACCTCGATCTCGGTTGCCCCGCCGACCCGGATTACGGCAATGCCACCGGCAAGCTTGGCGAGCCGTTCCTGCAGCTTCTCCTTGTCGTAGTCCGAGGTGGTGTCCTCGACCTGCGCCCGGATCTGCGTCACGCGCGCAGCGATCGCGTCTCTGTCGCCGGCACCGTCGATGATGGTCGTGTCATCCTTGGTGATCCTGACCTTTCTGGCGGATCCGAGCATGTCCATGGTGACATTCTCCAGCTTGGTGCCCATTTCCACGGAAATCACCTGACCGCCCGTCAGCACGGCGATGTCTTCCATCATCGCCTTGCGGCGATGTCTTCCATCATCGCCTTGCGGCGATCCCCGAAGCCCGGCGCCTTGACGGCCGCCACCTTCAATCCGCCGCGCAGCTTGTTGACGACCAGCGTCGCCAGCGCCTCGCCTTCGATATCCTCGGCCACGATTAGCAGTTGCTTCTCGGCCTCCATCACGGCCTCCAGCAACGGCACCATGGATATGAGAGAGGTCAGCTTCTTCTCGTGAAGCAGGACGACGCAGTCATCCACCTCGACGACCATTTTCTGAGCATTCGTGACGAAATAGGGGCTCAGATAACCGCGGTCTAACTGCATGCCTTCGACCACTTCGGTCTCGGTCTCCGACCCCTTGTTTTCCTCGACGGTGATCACACCTTCGTTGCCGACCTTGGCCATCGCATCTGCAATCTGGCGGCCGACCGCGACCTCTCCATTGGCCGAAATGGTGCCGACCTTGGCAATCTCGTCGCTGTCGCCGACCGGTCTGGACATGGTCTTGATCTCGGCCACGACCGCAGCGACGGCTTTGTCGATCCCGCGCTTGAGATCCATCGGGTTCATGCCGGCCGCAACCGACTTCATGCCTTCCCGGACAATCGCATGGGCGAGCACGGTTGCCGTGGTGGTTCCGTCGCCGGCCTCGTCGTTCGTGCGCTGCGCGACTTCCTTGACCATTTGGGCGCCCATATTCTCGAATTGGTCCGACAGCTCGATCTCCTTGGCGACGGTCACACCGTCCTTGGTGATGCGCGGCGCACCCCAGGATTTATCGAGAATGACGTTTCGGCCCTTGGGGCCGAGGGTGATCTTGACGGCATTGGCCAGCGTGTTGATGCCATTCAGCATTCGGTCGCGGGCATCGGTACTGAACCGAACTTCCTTGGCAGACATGGTGTGAATTCCTGAGACTGAGGTTGATGTGAAAGGCTTCGGACTCAGGCGATCACGCCGAGAATGTCGCTCTCCTTCATGATCAGAAGGTCTTCGCCATCGAGTTTGATCTCTGAGCCGGACCATTTTCCAAACAGGATCCGGTCGCCGGCTTTGACATCCATCGGGATGCGCTCGCCGTCCTCGCGCCTTCCCCCGGCACCAACGGAGACAACTTCGCCTTCTTGAGGCTTCTCCTTGGCAGTATCGGGAATGATGAGACCGCCCTTGGTCGTCTCGTCGCCTTCAATGCGGCGAACGAGCACCCGGTCGTGGAGGGGAGTGAACGTCAATTGAGTGCTCCTTTTTCGGATGTCCAAGGGAGCATGGCGATGTTCGAAGGTGCTTTGGCACTCGCCATACCGGAGTGCCATGCCATTGAAGTGATGGCTCAGCAGGGGGTCTACAATAGCGTCTCAAAGATAATCATTCGACTTCTAATCACTTGATATCCATAATTGCTCCCGCAGTTCGTCGAAGCTCGACTTCACAAGCGTCGACCTGAGTAGCCGCCGGCGATGATCGCGTTGATCAGGTCCGCGACAGCTCGGTGGATATCCGTCTCATGGTCGGTACCGACCGCGTTCTCGTGGGTCGCTGCGGCGTCGCGAAGAACCCCCACGATCTCGTGCTCTGGCAGCAGTCCGCGATCGTTCATGGCAAGCAGCAGCGCCTCACAGATCGAAAGGGCGGCCTGACCTGCATGTTCGCTTGCGGTGAACATCTGGGTCTCCTTCCTTTGCATAGCGAACCGGTGAAAGGTGGGGTTCTAATGCATCCGTACTTTTCGCAGGAAGTGCTCTATGCTGGACTGATCCAGAGCAGTGTCCGGGCCGATTTCCGCTCTTGGGCCGCGACACGCCGGGAGACTCAATGACATCAACTGAACACAGCCCTTTGACCCGCAAGCTTTCGGCCTTTGTCGCTTTGTCAAAGGCAGAGTTGGACGTGCTCGAGCGCCTGCACCAGCGCCGTCGCTCCTTCGTCGCGGGGCGCGATATGGTGCATCAGGGGCAATCCGATCAAGCCGCGTATATCCTGTCGGAAGGCTGGGTCTGTTCCTACAAGCTTCAACCTGACGGAACGCGCCAGATCGTCGACTTCCAGGTGCCCGGGGATTTCCTCGGCCTGCGCAGCGTGCTGCTGCGGACCTCGGACCACAGTTTCGAGCCGATCGTGGACATCATGGCCGCCGAGGTTCTCAAGAGTGACCTTTTGGACGCCTTCGCGCAGACGCCCAGGCTTGCGACGGCCATACTCTGGGCCGCGTCACGGGACGAGGCAATGGTGGTCGAACATCTCGTCGGGATCGGTCGGCGTGATGCGGACGCCCGGATGGCGCATTTTCTGTTGGAACTGGGATCGCGGCTTGCGCTGGTGGGCATGGGGACCAAGGATGGGTACGACTGCCCGCTGACCCAGTACCACCTCGCGGATGTGCTGGGGTTAAGTGCAATTCATGTGAATCGCGTCCTGCGCCAGCTGCGCGAAAGAGGGCTGGTGACCTTTCGAGACGGTCGCGTGTCCTTTGAAGATCATGCCGGGTTGGTGGAACTGGCTGAGTTTGATGCAGCCTATCTGGATCAGAGCGGCCCGCTCCTGAAGTGAGAGAGCCTCCCTCTCTTGCTCTACAGGCGTCCCCAGTGTTCACGTCAGACGCCGGAGGTTACGCAAGGGCGTGGGTCGCCGCATCGAGTTCCTTGTTGGTCTCGGCGTCGTTCTTCGCCGTATGCGCCTTCTCGGCTGCCCGGTAGTGCTTCAGCGCTGCATCTTTCTTCGGACCAGCGGGCGCTTTGTCCCATGCGGCCTTCAAGGAGGTCATCTTCTCGGCGGTTTTGTCCTTTTCGGGAGTCACTGGAGTTGTCCTTTCTTGAACGTTCCGAGAATAAGAAGCGTGTCGACACGCCGTCCCTTGGGGACCGACGCGCCCACACGCTTCTCGGGTGCTTGGAAAAAGATGCACCACCAAATATTCGGTGAGCACGTCTCACCTAACCGGAGTCGGCGCCCCGCCGCACTGACGCAGGTTAGCCCCGACGCATGAGGCAGGTCAGGTCGTATGCCTCTGCGCGTCTCAAGTAACCGCAGTTTGCTGGTGGGAAATCCTTACCCAAGCCTCGTCATCGTTAAGATAGGCCGAGGCGCAGAGCGCCTTGTAGATTGGCACGTCGGGCTTCTCCGCCGAGACACGATAGGTGAGGATCGCGATGTCATGACACCGCATCACGCGCCGTTCGGCCATGACAACGGTGCGCCAGCCAGTGTTTTCGCGAATGTGGGTCCAGATCTGGTCGCCCTGGAGGATGCCGGGCGGATAAGGGAAGACCATGACGGCGTTGGTCGCTGTCGTCACCCGCGCGTTGTCGGCGCCACTGGTCCAGAAGCGTTCCTCCATGTCCCAGAGTATGCCCTGTTCGTGTGGAGAAAGCGTACTCGACTTGTGTGCCGCATGTGCCGGTCTGCCAATGGCTGCAGTTGAGACTGTCATTCGCCTGACCCCGACCCGCCAACCATGAACATCTGAAACAGCACAAAGATGAGCGCGATCACCGTCCAGATCGCTCCACTTGTTTCAGGGCGACCGCCGCACACCGTCGAGGCAGCGCGCTGCATGGCACCTGACTTAGGTTTTTCAGGAAGCAGCTGGCTCAAGTCTCGTGCGATCCTGCCATGATCGCTGGCGAGCGCGGGTACGTCCCGAAATCGGGCAAGCAGCCTTCCCAAGCGTGCCTGCGCGGCGTCGTGCCCCAGCATGACCAGTTCATCAGTTTCCTTCCAGGGATCGAGGCCAAGCCGCGCGAGCGTGGAGAGCACAGTCACCGCATAGCCGTTCCGGTCCTCGCCGACGGAGGCATGGAGAAACCGATCGAACTCGGGCGGGTGCGGGTTGAGTACATTGGGGTCGGCCATAGCCAATCCTTTCAAGGGTAGCAGGAATGCAGATCATCCCTGTTTCCCAAAATGTACGCGCTGGTCGGTCCCCGCGCCCTTACACAGGTCAGTGCCCGCAAACCTCTCCAGGGTGTTCGCTACCCGCGCGGCGCCCGGGACTAACATGTGTCAGCACGAGTCGAACGGTTCCGAAGTACAAGAGGAGAAATCGTTCGACTGATCAGGTCCGGAATCCAAGGGGCCGTCAACAGTGGCGAGCGACGGATCTGCCAAAATCGTGGAGGCCAGAGATGAGCGTGCGTTCATCCAGTTTGAGGGTGACTTTCATGTACCCGTTCAGCCTAGCCGATTTTCCGGACGAACTACCGGCCGGGGACTACGAAGTCCTGATTCAGGAAGAACTTCTCCGCGGGCAAGGGTTCGAAACGTATCAGAGAAAGGCGACCCATATGACCGTTCCTGGCAGAGGGGATCGGACGGGTTGGATGGAATTGCACACGATATCAGAGCGCGGCCTGAATGAGGCGCTGAGCCGGGATCAGGGTCGGACTGAGATGAACAACCACAGCGAAGCGGCGCTTTCTCCGCAGGAGGACTTGAAATGAATACTCCCGAACGGCTCAAACCCGGCATCTATGGCGCCGTGATCGGTGCTGTCTTTGTCGGCGTCGTCGGATTTTCATGGGGTGGCTGGGTGACCGGCGGCACCTCGAATGACCGGGCGATGGCGATGTCCCGTAACGATGTCGTCGCCTCAATGGTACCGGTCTGCCTCGACATGGCGCGGTCAGACCCGGCTCGGGCGGACAAGCTTGCAACGATCCGGGCAGCTTCAACCTACCAGAGGCGCGATGCCCTGATGGAGGCGGGCTGGGCGACGATGCCAGGAACCGATGCCCCGGACCGTGACATTGCTGAAGCCTGCCTGAAGGAACTGGACCTCTGAGGTCATGCCGTTCAGAGCCGACGATGTGATGGCGCAAAACGGGCCGCACCGTCAAACGCGCGAGCCAGGCATCGCCCCGAGTGCCAAAACCGAGACAGGAGCTTGCGATGCCTTCTGATGACAATGGACCGGAAGATCGCGGACCTTGGAAAAACAAGCAGACCCGCGTTCCCCCTGAGGTTGATGCAATTCTCAGGCGGGGCCGGGATCGGCTGCACGGCATCCTGCCGGACGGTCTGCCACCGGTGAAGCGTCTTGCAATCGGGGCCGCCATTGCGCTTGCGGCGTTTGGGGCGTGGACCGCATATTACACGGTGCCGAGCGACTCCGTCGCAATTGTCCAACGGTTCGGGAAGTACGCGGCCGAGGTCCCTCCGGGGCTGCACTTCAAGATCCCGTTCGGGATTGACGTGACCACGTTGGTCCCGGTCAAGCGCCAGCTGAAACAGGAGTTCGGGTTCACGACTCCGGGTGCCTCCGATCCCTATCAGAGCCCGACGGACGGTCGCCGCGAGACCGAGATGGTGACTGGCGATCTCAACGCCGCGCTCGTGGAGTGGGTGGTGCAGTACCGGATTTCCGAACCTCGGAAATTTCTGTTCGAGGTGCGTGAGCCGAGCGCGACCCTGCGTTACGTCTCGGAGTCCGTCATGCGCGAAGTCGTGGGAGACCGCACAGTCGACGAGGTGATCACCGTCGGGCGCCAGGAAATCGAAAGCGAAGCCCTGCTGAAGATGCAGGCGCTCGCGACCAAATACGCGATGGGCATCAGCATCGATCAGGTACAGCTGAAGAACATCAATCCGCCCCAGCCGGTTCAAGCCTCGTTCAACGAGGTCAACCAGGCACAACAAGAGAAGGAGCGGATCATCAACGAGGCCCGCCGCGAATACAACCGCGTCATACCTCTGGCCGAAGGCGAAAAAGACCAGCGCATCCGCGAAGCCGATGGTTATCGCCTGAGGCGGATCAACGAAGCCGAGGGCGATGCGGCCAGATTCACGGCGCTCCTGACGGAATACCGTCTGGCGCCCGAAGTGACCCGGCGCCGGATCTACATCGAAACCCTTCAGGATGTTCTGCCGGGAATTGGTTCCAAGATCATTGTCGACGGGTCCACGGCAAGCATCCTGCCGCTTTTGAACCTTGATCGACAGACAGGAGAGCAACGATGAAGACCCTTTCGCTTATTGCCTCGGTGATCGCGGTTGCCGGGGTCGTCGCTGCGTCATCCGCCGTCTACACGGTCGGCGAGGTCGAACAGGCCATCATCACCCAGTTCGGCAAGCCGGTCGGCGCGCCGATCACCGAGGCTGGTCTCAAGTTGAAACTCCCCTTCGTTCAGGAGGTCAACCGGATCGACAGCCGGGTTCTGGAGTGGGACGGCTCGCCATCGGACATGCCAACCAAGGACAAGCTCTATATCTCGGTCGATCTCTTCGCGCGCTGGAAGATCACCGATCCTCTGCAGTACTTTCTGCGTCTGCGCGACGAGCGCAGCGCCCAGTCGCGCCTCGATGATATCCTCGGTAGCGAGACGCGGAACGCCGTCGCCAAGCACGAACTTATCGAGATTGTGCGCACGACCAGGGGCCGGACGCCGCTTCGGGACACGCTTCTAACTGATCAGGAGCTTGCGCAGGACATTGGCGCACTGGTTCCCATCACCAAGGGGCGGGCGCTGGTCGAGCAGCAGATCTTCGAGGCGGCGGCGGAGAAGGTGCGCGTTTTCGGGATCGAGCTTCTCGATATCCGCTTCAAACGCATAAACTACAACGAAAGCGTGCGACCCAAGATCTATGACCGCATGATCTCGGAGCGCCGGCAGATCGCCGAACGCTTCCTGTCTGAAGGCAACGGCGAAGCGGCCCGTATTCAAGGCAACAGGGTGCGGGATCTGAACAAGATCCAGTCCGAAGCCTATCGCGCCGTCGAGGAAATCCGCGGTGCCGCCGATGCCGCAGCAGCAGCAATCTATGCGGGCGCCTATAATGTCGATGCCGTTTCGGTGGAATTCTACGATTTTACCCGAACCATGCAGGCCTACGGCGACATGATCTCCGACGACACGACGCTTGTCCTGACGACGGACAGCGATCTGTTCCGGTTCCTGCGCGGCATGCAGGGCGAGGCAGACCCCTTCCTCGATCCCGGCAGTGACCCGGGCGACGGTGGCGTGGCGTCAACCGGCAGGGTCCGACCAGCGCAAGACCCCGCGACGCCAATCTTGACACAGACGGAGGTCGAAGCAGGCCGAAAGGTTCATGGTGGAAGGTTTCAAGCATGAATAGAGGGTATCAATCGGGAAGCACGTCAATGACACCTGGACCACCGAGGCCGGTTTCTGTCCGCTTCTGAGCAAGACACACCCACTTAAATTCCGTGCCCCTAACCTGCGTCAGCGCACGATTTGCGCTTGGCTGGTAGGTGGATGGCAAGATCTGGATCACGATGATGCGAGGGCCTGCCTGCCCAGGCTCAAGGACACGACATCCAGCGTCGCACCGCGCAGCGAGGAGGACAATACGCTATGACATCAGGCAAACATCTCACCAGGATGGCCGCAGAGACGACCGATCTTGAGCGGCGCGTGCTGGCCCATGAACGAATCCTGCAGGCCCTGATCGCCTACATGGCCCGTACCGAGCCGCATTTCGTCGACCACCTGCGGGAACGGTTCGTAGAACCGATGAGATTGACCCAGCGCGAACACGACCACCGCGAAACCGATGATTATGCGGAAGAATTCATTCGCGCTGTGATGCTCCTCGGAGACGCGCGCGTGCCAAACGAGAGGGAGCCGGAAATGACCGACATGAAACCCGTGCCGCCGAAAAGCAGAGGAGCACAAGATTCTTCCATGAACTGGCCGACGCAGCGCGATGGGGTTCAGGTGCGCGAAAGAAATGGCATCTGGGAGGTGCAGGTCGATGGCAAGTTCCGGGGCGACTACGACCAGAAGGAACATGCTATTGCCGCTGCAGCCTTGCACAAATTGTCGCCCCGATGACCAGCAGCACCCACCCGACACTCCCGCGGGACTTCGCGATCCAGGTGGCTGAGAACGAAGGCATGCCAACGAGATCGAATTCCAGAGCCTCCCCGCTACCGGCCGCGCCCACTCGACGGCTGACCGGAACGCTCACGCTTGGGCTATCGAGGACTCGCGCGGCAACCGGCGGGCTCTGGTCCGCCAAGGAACAAGTTGCGATGAGACATCCCTTGGCGAGGCTGATCGCGCGGACGGCAGCCATAGCCGGTATGATCGCCTCTTTCGCCTTTCCCGTGCTTGCGCAGGATGGAACCGGCCCAATGCCGGAGAACGCCCAGCCGCGCAGCTATGGCGGCGGTTGGAACTGCGCGCCCGGATACCGGTTGGCGGGCGCCGAATGCCTGGCTCTCGATATCCCCGAGCATGCCTATCCAACCGGGCGCTCCTACGGGACGGGGTGGGAGTGCAACCGAGGTTACGAGGAGGTTGACGGGACGTCCTGCAATCCCATCCCGGTGCCCGCCAATGCCTTCCTCCGGTCTTCCGGTTACGATTGGCAATGCGAACGCGGGTTCCGGCAGGAGAACGAGGCATGCGTGCCCATTGTTCTGCCCGAGCGTGCCTACCTGACGGACGATGCCTCGGGGAGGGGATGGACCTGTGACCGTGGCTATGAGGCCGCTGCAGAGACATGTTCGCCGATTGCCGTGCCAGAGAACGCGTATCTGACCAACGCAGACTACGGCGCCGCCTGGGCTTGTGAGAGAGGCTTCGTCCGAATCGACGACCGATGCGACGCGGTTGTCGTGCCATCGAATGCTTATCTGGACGAGGCATCCCATGGACCGGGCTGGAGCTGCGAGCGCGGATTCGAGGTGCTGAATGGCGCCTGCGTCGCCATCGATCTGCCAGAGAACGCCTATCTCGACCGATCCGGCAACCGGTGGAGCTGCAATCGAGGTTTCCAGCTTTCGGACGGGGCGTGCGTCCTTGGAAGATGAGGGTGACAGAACGATGCGCGGTCGTGTGTCCGGCATGCGGGTCAGCATCGGGTGTCGTCTTCGATACAGCTTCCTTCAACCGACGCCGCTGATTGCGCTTCTGAACGTGCACTACTCGCGGTTCGGTGATCTGGAGCGTGCCGATTATCTCGTGACCTCGCCGAGCGTACCGCTCGAAAGCTACCGCGACGGCTTCGGCAACTGGTGTACGCGCCTCATGGCTCCGGCGGGCAACTTCTGCCTGTCGACGGATGGCATCTTCCGCGACACGGGCCAGCCTGATCCCTCCATGCCCGGCGCGCGGCAGCACGCGGTTCAGGATCTGCCTTTCGAGACGCTCGTGTTTCTGCAGGGCAGCCGGTATTGCGACACCGACCTTCTATCGGAGGAGGCCTGGCGCCTATTCGAGACCTCGGACGCCGGATGGTCACGCGTCCAGGCGATCTGCGATTTCGTGCATGCACATGTCCGCTTCGACTATATGCAGGCGAAGGCGACGCGCACCGCGTCTCAGACCCTCGCCGAGGGGCAGGGTGTCTGCCGCGACTTTGCCCATCTCGCCATCGCCCTGTGTCGGTGCATGAACATTCCGGCCCGCTACTGCACCGGATATCTGAGCGACATCGGTGAACCTCTGCCTCATCCGCCTGGGGACTTCGCCGCTTGGATGGAGGTGTTCCTTGCTGGTGAATGGCACATGTTCGACCCGCGCAACAATAAGCCGAGGTTTGCGAGAATCCTGATCGCGCGCGGTCGCGATGCTGCCGATGTCCCTCTGACCCAGACATTCGGCCAGAACACGTTGATGGAATTCAAGGTCTGGACGGATGAATTGGCCTGACTGACCTCGGCTTCTTTTTCGATGCACCATCGCAATTCGGGTCGCCAGCCCCCATATCTACAGTACCGATGCAAAGTACCCCGGTCCGACATGGACGAGGAGTTGGCTTCGGAACATCAATGGATCGATGAAATGTCCTTCAAGGACCTGACCGCCAGAGCTGCGGCTGCGTTAAAGCCCAAGCCTGCGAAAACAGCAACGACCCCTGCCAAGGAGACCGAGCCCAAGGCCGCTGGCAAGGAACCACCCGCGAAGTCCAAGACATCTTGAGACCTACAGAGGTTACGCGCCTCATTCCTGTCAGGGCGCGGACCATTCACAGCAACAAGGGAAAGGAACGCGCCAATGGAAGTTCTGACGAGTAAGTCCGTTGCGGTTTTTTCCCGGCCCTTCAGCGTGCCAGGCTTTGACGAGACGCTCCCGGCGGGAGAGTACGAGATTGAAACGGAGGTGGCTTCACCCCTTGATCAACGTGATCCCGCAGCCTGGAAAGCCTCCGTCCTTGTGAAGCTTCATCCCCGGATATCTCATCCGGGGCTTGCACGGACTCTGACTGTTTCCCTTGCCGACCTCGACCAAGCACGCGCCAGGGACAAGCTGACCGACAGGGAGTTGTCCGACTTTTTCCTTGAAGAAATGCTGGCTGATCCGATGGTGCAGCTCGTGATGAAGGCCGACGGGGTCTCTGAGGCGCACCTGCGACATCTCTATTCCCGGTCTGGGACGTCCGATCCGAACTTGGCTGCGCCGCCTTCGAAGACGACCGCCCGAGGAGCGCGGGACGAAGAGTCGATCCGGACCGCCGAAAACGAAGGCATGCCTACGCGACCGGACTCGCCGCCGCCCTTGCGCACCCGTCTGGCTGAGGGGAAAACGTGATGGCGGACGAGGCCATCGCCGAAGGTGACATACCGGACATCGCGACCCCATGAGCCGTGGGTGACGTTCCGCAAGACCGCAAATGCCTGCGATGTGAAACCTCGTTCTGGAGCGAAGGCTTCGGAGAACGGATTTGCCGACGCCGCAAGGGGTTGAATGCCTGGCGGAACGCCGCGCCAATCAGCCCGGGCGCATCTCGCCGCCGCTGATCCCCACAGCCGCGCGCCGTCTTCCTCAAACCTAACTGGAACATCATTTTGGCCTGCCTCGACATCGTTCACACCACAACCTACCGATACCGTCACGAGGTGTCTCTCGGGCCGCACAGGTTGATGCTGCGTCCCCGCGAAACAAGGGAATTGCGACTACTTGCGCATGCCCTCTCCATTTCTCCAACGGCGACGGTAACCTGGGCGCATGACGTGGCCGGCAACGCTGTCGCCACCGCCGTCTTTAACGGCGTGACGGATCATCTGGTGATCGAGAGCCGTGCCACAGTGGATCTCACCGCGCCTGCATGGCCGGTCTTTGCCATCGCCGCCTCGGCCGCGCAGTACCCCTTTGTCTACGCCGACGACGAATGGACGGATCTGGGCGCGTTGACGGTTCCGCAATACCCCGACCCGGACGGTCGGCTTTCCCTATGGGTCGAGGGCTTTGTCATGGCGCGCCCGACCGACACGCTGTCCTTGCTGAAGGACATCAGCAATGGTGTGTTCACCCAGATTTCCTACCAGAGCCGTGACCCTGAAGGCACCCAGTCGCCGATCGAGACGCTCGACCGGCGATGGGGCTCTTGTCGAGATTTCGCGGTCCTGCTTGCCGAGTCAGCCCGCCGACTTGGTTTTGGCGCCCGCATCGTCTCAGGCTATCTGTCCGATCCCGAAATGAGCCTCGTCGGGTCGGCGGGTTCAGGGTCTACCCATGCTTGGGTCGAGATATTTGTTCCCGGTGCTGGATGGATTGCCTTCGATCCAACGAACCGAAGCGTCGGGTTTCAGAACCTGATTCCAGTCGCAGTCGGGCGCGACATTCATCATCTCGTGCCGGTCTCTGGAAGCTATTCAGGACGGCCTGGTGCCCTTTGTGACCTTACGGTCGGAGTTGTGGTGCGACTTGCAGCACAGGATCATGCATCTGCTCTTGAGGTTCGGACCAGTTTGGTCGCGAAACCAGCGCGCTAGCTGCTCATCGTTAGCGTTCTGTGCGCAATCACCGACAAGGAAATGCCGGGTTCGAAAGGCAGACCTACTTTTGATCGGCCGACTATTCGGACCTCCGTCAGGAAAATACGCATCGCGCGGTGTAGCGCACGTCGGCACCCCGTGCCTCGAGTAGGTCTTCGTGCTGGCAAGTCCACGCAGGGCGACTCGCTTCATTTGTTTGCAGCACGCTGGCTAGCCATTCTTTACCGTAGCGCATTCCTCCCCCTCCGGCCACCATCCGACCGGGTCCGCGACCCAGCGGTCAATCTCGGATTCGCGCCACCCCGCGCCGTGGACGGAGATGCGAAGCTGGGCCGGGAAGGTGCCCTCGGCGATCTTGCGGTAGAGGGTGGAGCGGGACAGGCCGGTCCGGGCGAGGACGGTGCGAAGGCGGATGATGCGGTCGGGGTCGGGCATGGTCTTGCTGGCTCCTGCTGGGGTCGCGTGAGGGGTCTTGATCCAGTCAGGCAGGGCCGGGATGGGAGGGCAAGCGCGTCCGGCTCGGCGTAGGGTCAGCGCGTACTGACGGCGGCAGATCGGACGGGTGTCAGAGTCCGAGACCGCGGCTGCGACCGAGATCCAGCCCGTGGCTGAAGGCGAGTTCCTGGCCGAGTCGCCGCCCCATGTCGCTGGAGATACCGAGGTCGCGCTTGCGGTTCGCGAGGAGCGATTCCAGCTGTGGATCGCGCTGAAGGCTGCGGGCCATGTCGGTCATGGCCCTCCGGGAGGCGCGGTAGCCCGTGTAATCGCCCGCGCGGTACTGCGCGCTGCTCCGGCGGTCCAGTGTCTGCCAGCGGTCGACGAAGTGGTCGGCGCGGGTACGGGGATCGGTGCGGAGCTCGGTCTCGAGCTGCAGGGCGCGGATTGCGCGGGGGAGCTGACCCTTGGCGGCATCCCGCGCGAGGCTTGGGTCCTTCAGGTACGCCGCCTCGGCGTCGCGCCAGGCATCGGGGCGCAGAACGTCGAAGGCATCGCGGGCGCGGTTGAGAGTGCGCAGCTGTTCGGAGCTGGCCTTGCCGCCCTCGGCCTGCGCCTCGAAGACCTCGTGAACGGCCTCGGCATGGCGGATCATCGCGCGGGCACGGGCCGGCCGGAGCGCAGCCTCGCGGGTCTCGGCCAGATCGTCGGGCTGCAGGCGCATCTCAGGCGGCTCGGGGACATGCTGTCCGAAGTCAATGCCTCGGCGCGCGGCAAAGTCTTCCGCCGGATCGGGCCCGGTGTGGTCGAGCGCCATGTCCTTCGCCCGCTCGCGCCCGAGGGTGCGAGCGAGACGCTCAGGTGTCGCGAAGTCGTCGCGGCCGTAATGCAGATCCACTCCGTCGCGGTGCCGGGTGAGAGCCACATAGCTGCTATGCGCATTCAGCCCCGGCGTCGCCAGCACATGGGCGCGGTCGACCGTCATGCCCTGCGCCTTGTGGATCGTGGCGGCGTAGCCGTGGTCGATCCGGTCGTAGTCCTTTAGGTCGAAGCGGACGGCGCGGCCGTCATCGGTGCGCACCGTCATCGCCTGGCGTTCGAGCTCCGCGATGGTTCCGAGCGTGCCGTTCTTCACGCCCATCCCACGGTCGTTCTGCAAGAACATCACGCGGTCGCCGGGGGCGAAGCTGCGCTCGCCGCGCTCGACCGTCAGCCGGACCTCCGGGCCGAGATCGCCCGCGTCCCGCATCCGCTCCCGCGCGGCGAGGTTCAGCGCGCGCACCTCATCGTTCGTATGGGTCAGGATGATGCGGCTGGCCTCGGGGTCGGCCTGCCGGTCGCTGTCTGAATAGCCCCGTGTATCGTGGACGCCTTCTTCGCTAATTTTGAGGCAAGGAGGCCATGATGAGCAGCAGCAA